>CAYJMX010000015.1:0-16486 GCA_964371485.1 uncultured Gammaproteobacteria bacterium
GAAATAGCAAAACTTGTAGCGCAAACAAAGCACGAGCGTGATAAATCAATTAAAGCGCTAATTGATAATTTAATGGTTAATTTGCAAGAAAATAATATTGAAGCTCAAATCTATGGCCGAGCAAAGCATTATTATAGTATTTATAAAAAAATGACAAGGCTGAATGTTTCTTTTGATCAGCTTTATGATGTTTCTGCTATAAGAGTTATTGTTGAAGATGAAAGATCTTGTTATAACGTTTTAGGTATAATCCACTCACAATTTAAACCAATCCCAGGGCGATTTAAAGACTATATCGCTATGCCAAAAGGGAACATGTACCGTTCTTTGCACACTTCTGTAATTGGTCCTAAGAACAAACCTGTTGAAATTCAAATCAGAACAAAAGAAATGCATCAGGTAGCAGAATATGGTGTAGCAGCGCATTGGAAATATAAAGAATCAGGCTCAGTCAAGGTTCAAAGTCAGGCAGATAGCCAATTATCATTTATGAGAAAAATGATGGAAATTGAAAGCGACACTCAAGATGCTCAAGAATTTGTTGAAAGTGTCAAACTAGATTTATTTTCAAATCAAGTTTTCGCTTTTTCTCCAGCGGGTGATGTTATTGACCTTCCGCTGAATTCTACTCCAATAGATTTTGCGTACAGAATTCACACAGAAGTTGGACACAGAACAATTGGCGCACTAATAAATGGTAGAATAGCGCAACTTGATACAAAACTAAGAAACGGCGACATTGTTGAAATATTAACCTCAAAACAGTTCATGCCAAAAATTGATTGGCTGAATTTTGTCGTTACAAAAAGTGCAATTTCTAAAATTCGCCTTTGGTTTAAAAAGTTCAATCGTGAAGAAAACATTGAAATTGGAAAAAGTAACCTTGAAAATTACGTCACAAAATCAATTTTTGATGACTATTTAAAATCTGGTGAACTTGAGCGTGCCGCTCTTGAGATGAACTATAAATCTAAAGAAGATTTATTTGCAGCTATTGGCTATGGGGAAACAACTCTTCACAAGGTTGCAAACAAGCTGAAAAAGCCAGTGGAGCAAAGTGTTGAAGAAAAACTGGCTTCTCGCCCTGTTGATAACAACAGAAGAAAGAAAGACTCTAAAAAGTACGACATTGTTGGACTTGAAGATTTATTATGGACACTTGCAAAGTGTTGCACACCTGTTCCAGGAGAACCTATTGTTGGTGTTGTCACACGCTCAAAGGGAGTTTCAGTACACAGGCTAGATTGCAAAAGCTTATTTGATATTCAACCAGAGAGAATGATGGATATTAAATGGGCGGATAAGGTTTCAAAAGGCACTTATGTCGCACACATCAGAATTGAAACTCAAGATAGAATGGGTCTTTTAAAAGATGTATTGCTGAAGGTGACAGATGCGAATACGAATTTAAGCTACGCCAATAGTTACTCTAAAAATAAAAAATTCGGCATTGTAGATTTAGGGGTAGAACTTGATAACATTGAAACTCTTAAAAAATTAATCAACAATATTCAATCTATTCCAGATGTGTATTCTGTAAGAAGGTTACAACAAAAGGATTTAAGCTTCTCGCAAAAACCAAAGAAAAATAACAAGCACAAAAATTCTAATCAAGATAAAAAACAATGAAAATACTGAACAATCTAGACTATAATCCAAATTTAACCCTGATTTTAGGCTTTTTTGATGGAATGCACAAAGCACACAGGGAAGTTATTAAAACCGCAGTTGATTTTGCAAAACAAAACAACTCTAAAACGGCGCTAATCACCTTTAAACAACACCCTTTTTCATTCATTAAAAACACACAAGAAAGTTGCATATTATCTTTTGAAGATAGAATAGCAAGAATTGAAGAACAAGGGGTGGATTATCTTTATATGCTTGATTTTTATAAGTATTACAACTTAGATTCAAAAGAATATTTAAATGAATATATTTTTAAAAATTTTGAACCAAAGGCAATTGTAACGGGTTTTAATCATACTTTTGGCAAAAATAAAAGCGGAAACAGCGGAATACTAGGAGATTTTTGTCAAAAAAATAATTGCAAATATATTGAAGTAGAAAAAGTTGTAGAAGAAAATTTTCAAATAAGCAGTTCAAATATAAGAAACATGTTGTTAAATAATCAACTAGAGCGCGCTAATTCCCTTTTATCTTGCCCTTTTAAAATAAGTAACAAGGTGGATAAAGGCGATGGAGTAGCAAAAAGTTTAGGCTTTAAAACGGCGAATTTAAAATGGCCACAAGGGCAGATAAAACTGCCTTATGGAGTATATTGCACTGAAGTAAAATATAATAATAAAAAATATTTTTCTATTTCAAATTTTGGGATTCGCCCAAGTGTGGATAAAGAAAAAAAAGAATTTCTTGAAGTCCACGTTTTTGATTTTAATGAAGACATATATGATAAAAAAATTGATGTTATATTTCACAAGAAAATTCGCAGTGAACAAGTTTTTAAAGATAAAACAACGCTTATTGAACAAATTCAAAAAGATGTTGAATTTGCAAAAGTGTATTTTAAATTAGCGCAAAATTATACTTGTTAAAAACAGCAACAGCAAATAACAGCACGAAATATACGCGCCACAAATTTTAGTAATACTCATATCATTCCTTTTTTATTTTTTTGTTAATAGTCGTTAATAGTTTATGTATATAAAATATCTTTTAAAGAATTAATGTGAATTAGTCATCTAGGTAATAATATTTGTTAACATAATTTAATGTTTTATTGTACAAGGTCAAAAGCAGTGTTATAATCACACTTATTGAGTATTAACAACAAAATTGCATCACCAAAAGTCACATATTTTAGTTAATAAAGGTTAATAAAAAACCTTGAAAAGGGCAACTTTTACATGCTTTTAGACTTTAACTTAAAGTAGACTATTGCAATAACAACTGAGGCAAAATGAAAATTTCAGAAAATCAAAACGTTTTTCTTACAACAAACAAACAACCGCAAAGCACAAAGGGCACTATGTCTTATGCTCAGAAAAAACTTCCGCAAGCTCCTTCATTCACTGGTGGAGCGGATACTCTTGTAAAGTTTTGGGAAGCAGTAGATAGAGGCGGTCTTGTTGCATCTTTTACAATTCAAGATATGCTTGGTACAAACATTCCAAGAACAGTTGCTGCAAAGGACATTGGTAAAGAATTTAGCAATGATCCAAATTATGTAAACTGGACAGCAGTGGCTGAAAATGGTTTAAGAGAATTTTTAACAGGCCCATCTATGTTTGCCGTTCCAGCAGGCGTTTTATATGGTGCTATGAAACATTTTGGACCAGCACATGGTGTTGATATTAAATCAATCAATGATATGGCAACAATCTTAAAAAGCAATCCAAATGCCGTTAAAGCAGATAATATAACAGATTTCAAAAAGACGTTCTACACAGATGTTATGAATAGTGTTTTTGAAAATTTTGACAACAAAAAAGCACCAATTAATGTTGATGATTATGTTGATAAAATTATTCAAATGGAACAAGCAAAGTCAAAAGGGCTTGTAAATAAGCTTAAAAATGTTCCAAATCCAAATTCTAAAGAAGATATTTTAGAATCCATTATTCACAATTTTATATCAGATAAAAAAGCGAACACAAAAGGCTATCCGAATTTCTTGAGCGCTAGATTACTAGAAGAATCAAAAGAAACAGATGTAGCAAAAGTGTTTGACAAAATGGACAAATTCGCACGCGATGCCTTTGAAAGCTTCAAAAAATCAGGCACAGAAAGCGTGGATGAGTTTATTGATAATTTCACTACAAAAAGAATGGGCGGAAGATTTGTAACTAACGTTGCAATGGGCGCGGCAACTGCTGCTGCTATGTGGTTCATTCCAAAAATATATTCAATAGGAAAATCAAACCCTGAAACCGCGGCACTTAAAGATTGGTCAAAAACTCAACAAAGCCAACTACAAGGCGGGGCACAAAAAACTCAAGGTGAAAACAAAGAAGCGCAAGCTGATAAACAAGTAGCCTTCACAGGTCGCGGAGATTTCCTAATGGACATCGGTAAAAAAGTTGCACCAGATGCTGATTTAAGCAAGTTTGCTGACAGCATTGAAAGCGATTGGATTAACGTTGCAAAGCCAATTTTCTATAGTTTGATTACTGGCTTCACTCTTGTTCCAAGGGTAATACAATCAACAAAGCGTGATGTTCAAAGTGCTAAAGACACTGGCCAGAAGAATGATTGGACAGAAACAAAGAACATTCTAAGACGTGATGTTACAACAATTGCGACTATATTATTTGCAATGAAGGGCTTAAGCGCCATTATGGCTCAAGGTGCCACTAAAAAAACTGGTACAATCTTAACAAACAACCCTCACGCTAAAGACAACAATTTCTTGAAAAAAGCATTTGCATTCTTTAAGCCAGAGGGGTCAAAAGGCTCTATTGAAGCGCTTTCAAACAAAACAAACATTGCAAGGTTGTCTAATTTTAAATCAGCTGATGAAATTTCAAGACTGTTTACTGACACAGTTGAAAAAGGCGGCGACCTTCACAAAATGATGACTTTTGACAAAGGCAAAGGCGAGTCTTTCTTGTATAACGCTGCTAAAGAATTATTTGGTGACATTATTGAAAAGAAAGACATTGGCGCTAAAGAATTAAACGACATTATGACATCAAAAGAAGGTACTGAAGCATTCAGCAATTTTATGGGCGTGTTAAATGACACCAAAAAGAACCCGCTTTTAAAATTCGCGGGCAAAACAAGTGCTGTGTTTAATACAATTTCTTTAGGCATTGTTGCTGGATTCTTAGGCTTTGGTTTGCCAAAAATTAACGCTGCAATCAATAAAAAAGAAGAAGAGAAAAAATTAGAAGCTATGAAACAATCAGGTGTACAAAATCCAACTCTTCCTCAATATGAGCCTTCAATTATTGATACACCTGTGTTAAGCCACTTAAATGAAGCTCAAAAACACGCTTTTAAAGATTTTATTAAATAACTATTTCACAATTCTTAGTTGTGATTTTGAAAAATCTTTTTTAGAATAAATCTCACAAATCCTTCCAACGAGGGATTTTGTGGTGTCTGAGTTTGGTTTTTTTGCAATGTATTTTTTATAAAATCTAACAGCTTTTGAATGATTTTCAAGCTTGTCAAAACAAATGCCAATGCCTAAATATGCCCTATGGAAATTGTGATTTATTTTTAAAATTTGATAAAACAAAGGAATAGCTTCCTCGTATTCTCCTATAGATAACAACAGGCTTGCTTTTTGAGAATATGCTGGAATATAGCGAGGGTGTTGCTCGATAATTTTTTGATAAATTGAAAGCGCCATAAAGTCTTCATTTTCAAGCTCATGAGATATTGCAAGCTGAATTTGCGCATTCACATTTTCTGGGTCAAGTTTAATTGTGCGAATAAAATTCTTCCTAGCTTCATCAGAATTACAGTCAAGAAGGTGGTTTAAGCCTAGTTCATAATAAATTTCAGAATCAAAAGCGGAAATGTTTTTAGCTTTATCAAGTTGCGTAATCGCTTTTTTATATTGGCTTGTTTTTTTATAAGCCTTTGAAAGCTCCTTATGAGCTGATACATTTGACTTTGACATTATCATCGACATTAAATATTCTTTAATTGCCTCACGATAGTTTCTTTTGAGCATAAATTTCTGCGCACTCTTAAAATGCTTGCAATCTTTTTCATTAATTGGTTGCAAATATTTTTCAAGTTGAGCATCACTATTTGAAAATTTTATTCCCATAGCTTAAGTCTATTGTTTTTTGAACTAAAATAGATTAGCCTTAAGGTTTATTTTCTTGATATCTTTAGATTAATTTTTTAAATAGAGGTTATGTAATCAATAATTGTTCTTACCATAACGCCCGATGGGCCTTTGTTTAGCTCTTTAAAAGGTTTATCTAAAAATGCAGTTCCTGCTATATCAATATGCGCCCAAGATTTTGACTTAGTGAAGTTTGATAAAAACTTCGCCGCACTCGCACAGCCCGCTGTTCTAGCGCCTGTGTTTTTCATATCAGCGATATCACTTTTTATAGCCTCTTTTGATTCTTCATAAATTGGCATTTGCCAAAGCATTTCATTTGCATTTTTACCTGAATTAATTATTCTTTTAATTAAATCATCATTGTTGCCTAAAATTCCCGATATACTGTTTCCAAGCGCCACAACCATAGCACCAGTTAAAGTTGCAATATCAATCACTTCATCAACCATTAAATCATCTGCGTATGTTAAAACATCAGCAAGGGTTAATCTGCCCTCAGCATCAGTGTTATCGACCTCAATTGTCATACCGTTTTTCGCCTTTAGGACATCACCTTGTTTGTATGCTATACCATTTAACATATTTTCGCACAATGCACACATAGCGTGCACTTCAACATCTGGTTTTAATTTTGCAATTGCTTGAATTATGCCTAAAACAGAAGCTGAGCCTGACATGTCAGATTTCATTGTAAGCATACCACCCGCTGGTTTTATGTTTAAACCGCCAGAATCAAAAGTTATACCTTTTCCAATAAGGGCGATTTTTCTTTTAACTTTTTCAGGTTTATAAACAACGTGGATGAACTTTGGAGGCTTATCTGACCCTTTTGAAACAGCCAAAAATGCGTTAAAGTTCATTTTTTCTAATTCTTTTTTATCATAAATTGTGCATTCTAGATTTAAATCTTTTGAAAAATCAACAGCCTTTTTTGAAATATATTCTGGTGTAGCTACATCAGCTGGCTCGTTTACAAGATCTTTTGCAAAATTCATAGAATCATTTATGATTTGCGCCTTATTTAAACCAAGTTTTGCCTCTTTTTCATTAATTGAATCATTGATTAAAATTTTAATTTTCTTCAATTTCGATTCTTCTTTTTTAGATTTATACTTATCAAAATCATAAGATGAAATTAACATCCCTTGCGCTAGGCATTTTGTGTATTTTTGAGCGTCAAAACCCTTTAGGCTTGTGCCAAAAAGTTCGATAGCAACGTTTTTAGTGTTTGGCATTTTATTTAAAACTTTGTGCAATGATGAACCTAATTCAATCATTTTCTGCTCAGAAAATTGCTTCTTTTTCCCTAGTCCTACAAGCATTACCTTTGAAGATGGAATTTTTAAAAATGTTTGAGATGAAATTGTTTGGTTAAACTTTGCACCAAAATCTTCTTTTTTAATAAAATAATCACTAATTAAAAGCCCAAGTTTATTATCAACTGCGCTTTGATACTCATTTAGGTTTTTATCGTCTTCAAAAATACCAAGAACTAAAACATCAGCTAAAACCGTTGTCATATCTTGATTTTTAATTGCTAATTCCATTTTTTATCTCCTTTATGTAATTTAATGCTCTGTTTGAAAATAATTTGTATTTTTCTTTTTTATCACGCCTTATTTTTTTATCCATCTCCATAGGGGCTATTATCCCAAAGTTTGAATTCACTGGTTGGAAATTTTTATGTCCATCAAAAGTAATATAATCAACCAATGCCCCAAGCATTGATTCACTTGATAATTCAAGCATAGGCTCTTGTTTTAGATATTTTAAAACATTAATCGCACTCAATAATCCAGTTGCAATACTCTCGCAATAGCCTTCTACACCTGTTATTTGGCCAGCAAAAAATAGATTTTTATTGAACTTTGTTTGAAGGTGCTTGTTTAAAATTTTTGGTGAATTTATAAATGTATTAGCATGCATCACGCCATAGCGCACGATTTGCGCATTTTCAAGCGCGGGGATAGATTGAATTAGCTTTTTTTGTTCGCCCCATTTTAAATTTGTTTGAAAGCCTACAAGGTTGTATAAATTTGCCTGCTTGTCATCTTGCCTTAGTTGTACAGCAGCATAAAATTGATAATTTTTATGCTCTTCTTGTCTTGTTCTAGAGTCAAAAAGCCCAACAGGCTTCATAGGCCCATATCTTAAAGTGTCCACACCACGAGAAGCAATAACTTCTACTGGCATACAACCTTCAAAATATTTTGCCTCAAACTCTTTAATAGGTGCACGCTCTGAGTTAATTAAAATGTTATAAAAATTCTCATATTCTTCTTTTGTAAATGGGCAATTAATAAAATCCGCCTCGCCTTTATCCCATCTTGAAGCGTAAAATGCCTTGTCAAAATCAATAGAATCTTTTGTAATTATAGGCGCTATAGCATCAAAAAAATGGAAATTTGTCTCACCTGTTTGGCTTTTGATATAGTTTGATAATTTATCTGACGTTAAAGGACCAGAAGCGATTATTGTCACTTCATTTTCATCAATTTTCTCACACTCTTCATTAATTACTTCGATATTTTTATGATTTTTAATTAAAGATGTGATGCAATCTGAAAAGCCTTCTCTATCAATTGATAAAGAGTTACCAGAAGGCACTCTATTTTTATATGCCTGATCAATTAAATTTGAACCTAAAATTTCAATTTCTTTTTTTAATAATCCAGAAGCATTTAGCGTATCAATGGAACCAAGCGAGTTTGAGCACACAAATTCGCCAAATTTATCAGTCGAATGCGCGCCTGTTTGAACCTTTGGTCGCATTTCATATAATTTTACTTTTACACCGTTATCTGCTAAATATAGCGCACTCTCACAACCTGCAAGCCCTGCGCCAACTATTGTTACTCTCAAGATTTTAATTCCTCAAAAGTTGTGGTATCCCCATAATTAAACATATGTATAAAAGCATATAAAGGCTTTGGAGAGAACACTCTTCCGCCCATTTTCAATAGACTCCTTAGAGCCTCTCTGAAGTTTAAAATTTCTAAATTTGTTTGCGCTGATGTCATATTATCAAAACAATCGCAAACAGCGATAATTTGAGCATAATCGCTAATCATAGTAGAAGATATGCCATATGGCCAGCCTGAACCATCCATTTTTTCGTGGTGCTGAAGGGCAACTCTTGCGATATTTTCACTTAGATTTAATTCTGCCCTTACAATTCTATGTCCGATAATTGGATGTTTTTTATAAGCCAAAACCTCATCATTGTTCATTTTTGACATATCAGTAATTTCGCCCACTAGTTTAATTTTCCCAATATCGTGCAATAGCGCTGCTAGAACAATTTCCATAATTTGAGATTCACTGTATTCAAGCTTTGTTGCAAGAAAAGTGGCTAAAATTGCAGTATTTATTGGGTGAGAAACTTTATGATCACCAATTAATTTTATTTCAGAATAATATTGAACATTCTTTTTGATAATTTGAACATCTTTTAAAATTCTATCTCTTAGTTCAACCACAATGGTTTTAAACTTTTGTACTTCATTTTGATTAAAATGCCCAAGTGCTTTAGCGTAATTTCTTTTATAATCAATCTGTGTTTCAAAATCAAACTTACATTTTGGATTAACAAAACTCGCACCTTCAACGTCTTCTTCTTCGCCTTCAGCTTTTGCTTCATCTGCTTTTGCTTCATCCGCCTTAGCTTCAGCAGGCTTCGCTTCTGGCTTCTGCTCTGTTTTTGCTTCCGCTTTCGCTTCTGGCTTTGCTTCTTCTTCTTTTTTAAATAATTGCTTGTGCTCTCTTATCTCAACGATTTTACCAGGTGTTAAAATTTCACCCGCTTCAACGACTTTCGCCCCCGACTCGTCATACAAATCATAGGGGACACTTTTTTGAGATACTACGCTTTCAACATCTATTGATATCATATAGAAATTATAAACCCTTTTTTTTAAAATATCACACGCTATTTGTATGATTATGTTAAAATTTTTATATGGAAACTCTTGTTAAATTATCAAAAGAAGAATTAATTGAATATGTTGAGCGTATGGGGCAAAAGAAATTTGCCGCAAATCAACTACATAATTGGATTTACAAAAAATCTGTTTCAAGTTTTGAAGAGTTTTCAGACATTAAAAAAGATTTTAGGGAAACTCTTTTAAATGAAGCACAAATTTTAGATACTAAAATTAAGAAGAAACAAGTATCAAAAGATGGCACAATAAAATATTTAATTGAATTTCAAGATGGGCATTGTGCTGAAACTGTTTTAATGAGATTTGATAATAGGGCAAATTTGAGCGCTTGCGTGTCTTCTCAAATAGGTTGTCGCATGGGTTGTGACTTTTGCGCTACGGCAAAATCTGGCTTTGTAAGAAACCTTGAAGCTTATGAAATTATTTCTCAAATTTTAACCATTCAACAAGACACGGGCCTTAAAGTAACAAATGTTGTGTTTATGGGGCAAGGTGAACCTTTAAATAACTATGAAAACGTGTATGAAGCAATTGATAGAATTAATGAGTATTTTGAAATTGGGATAAGAAGAATAACTCTATCTACTTGTGGGGTTGCTGATGAGATTATAAAATTATCAGAAAAAGAACTAATCCCAACCCTTGCGATATCTTTGCATTGCGCTAATTCTGAAATTAGACAAAAAATCATGCCAATAGAAAAAAGATATGATTTAAACACGCTTAAAAAAGCGCTGAAACACTATATTGATAAAACTGGCAAAAGAATAACGCTAGAATATATTTTAATCGGTGGCCTAACTGACACAAAAGAAATGGCATATGAATTAATTGAATATATTAAAGATTTAAAATGTAATATAAATTTAATTCCATATAATCCAATTACTGATAGCAAATATAAAAAACCAAACAAAAAAGATATGATGACCTTTAAATATATTTTAAGCTCTTATGATAAAAAAGTAACCATAAGACTTGAGCGTGGCGCTGACATTGACGCCGCTTGTGGACAATTAGCTGGAAAGTAAAAATATTTTAATATTTCATCTTCCATGCACAATTTGTATGATACGCTATTTATTATGAAATACGTACCTCTGCATTTACATACTGAATATTCTCTTCTTGATGGCGCGATTAAAATAAAAGACCTATTTAAATTTGCCAAAGAGAACGATATGCCAGCTGTAGCGCTTACTGACCACGGGTCTATGTTTGGTGTTATTGATATGGTGTTAAATGGAAAAGCAACGCCAGAGGTTAAACCTTTAATTGGGTGCGAATTTTACATTTGCGAAGGTGATGTAATTGAGGATAAAACTACAAAGAAAATCATGTATCACCTTGTTTTAATTGCAAAAAACAATGTTGGTTATCAAAACCTTATAAAATTAAACTCTATAGCGCACACTCAAGGATATTACTACAAACCAAGAATAAACCACGAACTTTTAGAAAAATACTCTGAAGGCATAATCTGTTTAAGTGCGTGTATTCAAGGTGAAGTAATAAGAAACATGCTTGATGGAGATGATAAAAAATCAAAAGAGAAAGCGCTTTGGTATCAAAATATATTTAAAGATGATTTCTATCTTGAACTTCAAGATCATAACCTGTCTGAACAAAAAGAGACCAATCCAAAAGTTATAGAACTGGCTCAAGAACTTAATATTAAAATGGTCATAACAAATGACTCTCACTATATTAAAGCTCAAGACGCCCTATGGCATGATACGCTTTTGTGTGAGCAAACAAAGTCTTCAAAATCTGATACCAATCGTTTTAAATTTTCAAATAACGAGTTTTACATAAAAACGCCAGAAGAATTAAGAAAATCTTTCTCTTGGATGGAAGAAGACATGTTTAACGAGGCGATAGCCAACACTGTTGAAATTGCTGACAAGTGTAATGTTGAAATAGAACTTGACGCTTCGCATCTTCCATCATACCCTGTGCCAGATGGCTATGACACAGTTAGCTATTTTGATTTTCTATGCCTTGAAGGACTTAAAAAAAGATATGGCGACAATTATGGTGAAGAAATTACAGAGCGATATGAATATGAAAAGAAAACCATTGTTGAAATGGGCTTTCCAGCATATTTCTTGATCACTTGGGACTTTATCAACTGGGCAAGGGAAAATAAAATTCCAGTAGGCCCTGGAAGGGGCTCTGCAGCTGGTTCCATTGTAGCTTACGCCCTTGGTATTACAAACATTGACCCAATATATCACAATCTCCTTTTTGAGAGATTTTTGAACCCAGAACGTATATCAATGCCCGATGTCGATATCGACTTTTGTAAGCGCCGCCGTGGTGAAGTTATAGATTATGTAACTCAAAAATACGGTGAAGACAGAGTGTGTCAAATCATCACATTTGGTACACTGGCTGCTAAAGCTGCACTTAAAGCGGTATGTAGAGTGTATGACATTCCATTTGCCGAATCAAATAAGTGGGCAGGCATGATTCCATCTATTCCAGGCACTAGGCTTGATGACGCGCTTTTAAAGGGTATGGAATTACAAAAACTTTGTGATGAAAATGAAACAGTTGCAAGATTGGTTGATGAGGCTCGTCACATTGAAGGGCTCAAAAACCAAGTGGGAACGCACGCAGCGGGAGTTATCATATCTCATACATCTCTTGATGATATCATTCCTATAGCATTATCAAAAGAAAAAGCTGTAACTACGCAATATCCTATGAAGCACCTTGAGAAGCTTGGGCTTTTAAAAATGGACTTCCTTGGTCTTGAAACTTTGACTATCATTCAAGATTCACTTGATTTAATTAAAGAGCGCCACGGGGTAGAGATTGATATTGATAATATTCCACTTGATGACACTCCTACTTTTGAACTTTTAAAACAAGGTGCAACAGATGGGGTTTTCCAGCTTGAATCAAGCGGTATGAAAAAACTTGTAAAAGATTTAAAGCCATCTGTATTTGAGGATTTAGGCGCACTTGTTGCTCTTTTCCGCCCAGGTCCACTTGAATCTGGCATGGTAAAAGATTTCGTTGATAGAAAACACGGTAGACAAAAAATTGAATATGCTCATCCGCTGTTAGAAAAAATCTTAAAAGACACATATGGAACAATTGTATATCAAGAGCAGATTATGCAAATCTTCCAAGAATTAGCTGGCTACACACTTGGTGGAGCGGATATGGTTCGTCGTATGATGGGTAAAAAAGAGCTCGAACTTATGGCAAAGCAAAAAAGTATCTTTATTGAAGGTGCTCTTAAAAATAAAATGCCAGAAAAAGCTGCCTCTACGCTGTTTGAACAAATTGAAAGTTTCGCTAAATATTGCTTTAACAGAAGTCACTCAGCAGCATACGCTTTTGTTGCCTATCAAACGGCATATTTAAAGGCGCATTATCCTGTTGAATATATGTGCTCGATTTTAACTTCTCAAGCTGATAATCAAGATAAAACTCAACAATACATCCTGCAAGCTCAAGCACTTGATATTGAAGTTCTAGCGCCTGATATCAATAAATCATCATCACAATTTTCACCAGATGGCGATAATATAAGATTTGGTTTGGCTTCAATTAAAGGAGTAGGGGCTGCTGTTATTGAAGAGATAGCAAAAGAACGCTCTATAAAAGAATTTGAAAGCTTTTTTGAC
This sequence comes from uncultured Gammaproteobacteria bacterium, assembly GCA_964371485.1. Lineage (GTDB taxonomy): Bacteria > Cyanobacteriota > Vampirovibrionia > Gastranaerophilales > Gastranaerophilaceae > CAYJMX01. The sequence continues at coordinate 13,350 of CAYJMX010000015.1, forward strand.
TTCTGTCAAAGGGTTGATCCAAAGTGTTTAAACAAAAAAGTGCTTGAAAGCTTAATTAAAGCTGGCGCTTTTTGCACCATTGAAAAAAGCAGAAAACAGCTTTTAGATAATATTGATAATGTTGTAAGTTTTGTACAAGGGGCTAAAAAACAGCAATCAACAGGACAAGTAAGCCTTTTTGCGGGACTAGAGGAAGAAGCATCAGAGCTTAATATTCCAACTTTTGAATTAATTGGTAGTGCTGATGATGAATTTTCAGACAGTGAAATTCAACAATTTGAAAAAGAACTTATGGGTATTTATGTAACTTCTCACCCGCTAGGTTCAATTAAAAATACATTAAAATACATCACAACATACACAATAGCAGATATCATTGAAACTCCAGAGAATGAAAAAGAAGTGACAATTTGCGGGCTTTTATCTCAAGTAATTCAAAGGCCAACTAAAAAAGATCCAACAAAGTTTATAAAAACTGCCGTCATTGAAGATTTAACGGGTCGCATGGAGCTTGTTGTGTTCCCAAAAAGCGTTGAAGCCTTTGGGCAATATGTTAATAATGAAGAACGCGTTATTTTAAAAGCAAAAATTCAAAACCGTGAGGATCAGGTTAATTTAATACTGCAAGAAATCCGCCCAATTGGGGAAATAAGCCTTGTCATTATAAAATATCTTGAGCATTTGGCTTTTGAAGAAAATATATATTTAAAAGAAGTATTAAAAAAGCACAGCGGTAACAACCCTGTTGTAATTGAATTTGAGGATGATAAAGAAACAATTCAAATGCTTACAAGTTCAGCCCTTTGGGTGAACTCTGATAGAGCATTAGAAGATGACCTTCAAAAGGCCCTTAAAGACAAGGTTGAATACGCAATTACAACACTTAGCTAATCAAGCAATTGTAGCGCGTTTTGAAGCAACTGCTTATAGCTTGAAATTAACTTGTTTGACAATTCCATTTGCGCTTTTGCCTCAGCATAATATTGAGCATTTGCAGTGAAATCAACGTTTGACACTTCTAACATGCCTGAAGATATTTCTGCCTTACCTACAACAGGGCGGCCAGATTCCGCTGTTTCAACATAATGCCCTTCTTTATATTGATATAGCTCTTGAGGGTTGTGAAAATTCATAACAGAAATTTTATATAAAGGTGTCATATCTTTACCTGAGTTAGATTTACCGTATAAAATCCCATCACCCTTTATTTCATACTCGTCATATTTACCTAAATATTTCCCATTATCAGGATCAATCCACAATTTAATTTCTGTAGTTGGAACAGACAACGCACCACCGTGAGCCGTTGTTTGTTCAAATTCAGAACTTGAATACGCTTTAGACCCTGACATAATCTCGCCATGGTCATTTAGGATATAACCTTGTACTTTTGAACCATCAGATGCCTTATACACACCTTGAGAATCAAACTTGAATTCACCCAATCTTGTATAGGCGATTCTTCCCTCGTCGTTTCTTGTAACAAAAAAGCCATTACCCTCAAGATAAACGTTTTCAGTAGATGTACCAGGAACAGCCTTACCTTGTCCTGGGTTTTTTAAATATCCATCAACTTGAACAGCATCAAGGAATGTTTTAAAAGTAACTTGATTTTCTCTATACCCTGGAGTATAGCGATTTACAAGGTTTTCCGTGGTTGCATTCATCCAGTGCCTTGTCGCCGCTTGGATATTGACGGCGTTTACATAAGCGTCTTTCATTTACTTGTTCTCCTTTTCATTAGGGTTTTGCTGTTCGTCTTTTTCTTGTTTGTGTTGTTTGTAGCTCAAATTTGAATAAGCAATGTTTTGCTCATCAAATCTTTGTCTTAAGTATGGAATGTTGTTTCTTAAATACTCTTCAACTGCCTTGTCGCCTGGGAAGAATTGGGCGGCAACTTTGCCTTTATCGTCCATTTTCAAGACGACTGTAACGTTATTATCAAAGTCCATTCTCATAGGCTTTTTAGAGTCATATGAACTTTTTAACATATCTAATAGCGCGTTTGATGCTTCAATTTTATTAGAATTTTTTGTTGATAATTCAACTTGATTATTTTCAACCTTGTAATTCACAAGTCCATTTTGATTAAGCATATTCACAAAAAACATAGCGTCGTTTTGTGAAATTTTAGCACTATCAATGTTGTAAATTCCATCAAAATCAAGTTCACTTAGCATTTTACTTGTGTCACTGTTTAAAATTTCACTACTTGTACCATAATTTGAAATCATGCTCTCTAGTTCAAATTTAAAGTTACTGTCTTTAAGCAAATTTTCACTATACCCATTTATTGGGTTAGTTCCCATTTGATTTTGTTCTACATTGTTTTTTAAATTGTTATCAATAATCATCGTTTTCTTCTTTTTCTTGTCTTGTTTTCATAAAGTGTTTTTGAGAACCAATCTCATTAAGCATTTTCATCTCTGCCTGTTTTTCTTCATAAATAAATTCTTCTTTTTTTCTGTCTTTGTGTTTTTCTAAAACATCAACTTCTTTTTCTCGTTATCTTAGCTGCTCTTTTTCATAATTAAGCGCCTCTATTGCTTTGTTTAATTCTTCTTGCAATCTTTCACCTTCTTCATATAAATGTTTTAAAAATTTATCAAAACCTTCATACATCATAGGATCAGACCTTCGCATATTCTCGCGCGTTGCTAGAATATTTTCATTATTTTTAATTATCAAAAGTTCAATTCGATTTACCTCATTTTGAGCTTTAATGACTTCTTGAAGCTGCTCTTCTTTTTTTTTGATTCTTATTTCAAGAAACTTTTGCAACCTATATGAAAAAGCCATTATATTTTTTATCTCACAATTTAGATATACCTATATAGATTTTCGACACAAAACCTATTATCTTTTAAGGAATTTAGACTAAAAGTCAAAAAATCATACAAATATATGATTTTAACATCTAAAATATAGTCGATAATTTTACTATGAAATGGGGATTCCTTAAAGGTTTTATAGCATTATTTATTTTTCTTTTGATTAATCAAGCAGGTTACACAAAAGAAAAAATTGGCATAGTGTCTGACGCTGTACTAAAGACTATAAACGCGTATAATGCTTATTACAAGACGCCAGAGTTCTTCTTGCAAGATGTAAGAGCAGACCTTATGAAAAAAGATGTA
>CAYJMX010000015.1:16496-17000 GCA_964371485.1 uncultured Gammaproteobacteria bacterium
GCTCGGTTTTAGCCAAAGAGATATTGAAGCCCTGTACTCTTTACAACAAGGCTATGACCTTGATTATGAAACATTAAAGCGCGTGGCATACTCTATTGGTGTAAAAAAACTTATTGTTCTAACTTCTTCAATTGATATTCAACGTGACTTTTTAAAAAATACACTTTGGAATGTATTAAACATTCCAGGTTTTGATACGATAAACCCTACACAAAAATTATCAGTATATGTAGCTTTTGTTGATACAGAAAAAGAAGTTGTTATTTGGGAAGAAATTTTTGCAAAAGATATAAGAAATAATAAATTTAGAAATCTTGATACAGCCATTTCATCTAACTATGAGGGGATGTTAAGATTAAAAGAATATTCAAAATATATAAGCCCAATAATATCAAAGCAAGTAGTTTCAAGACTTGAAGATCCAAACTATGTCACACCAAAAACAAAGCTTGATAAGGCAGCTGTTGTTAAATATTTAAAAGACAAGAAAAATGTCGGCTCTCA
>CAYJMX010000016.1:0-16099 GCA_964371485.1 uncultured Gammaproteobacteria bacterium
GAAGAATTAAAAAAGGCGCAAACAGCAGCTCTAACGCGTTAGAGCTGGCACTTTTAAATGGGTTAAATGAAAAAATAGTTGATGAAGCAAAAAAATATTTAAATAAAAAATAATATTTTTGACCGATAAATTCTTTAAAAAATAGTTCATAATGTAAGTATGGAAAATAAAAATGCTATCACATCTATATTAAATAACGTTCACCCGCTTATTCACATTTGGTTTGTAATGTCCTCTGTGAGTATCATCTGCCTAGGTGCGTTATTTAACATAAGCTAAATATAAAATTGTGTCACAAAAAACACGCCGTTAGAATTTCTGTCTGTTTCTTGATCCTGCGAGAAGACATAGTTAAGTTGGAACTTTAACCTTTGTTGATAAATAAAGTAGTTTAAACCAACGCTATATTCTATGTTGCCGTTGTGTGCAGTTTTTAAATCTTGATCCAGATAGTCATATCTTGCAAGAAGTTGTAACTTTGGGGTTATGTTATAACCAACCGTTGTAAAGAAGCCCTGACGCAAACGAGAGTCATAAAAATCACCATTAGAGCCATCAGCATATGCGTATTCCATATTAATTAAGAATTTTTTATATTCATACAAAGCAGCTGCTGTGTACACTTGATACATAGCGTCGCTTTTACCAATATCAGCACCAACAAAAAGCTTTAAATCTTTTAAATAGCTCCCCTCGCTATTATAAAAAGGATTATATCCAACCCTTCCGATAAATTCTGGGCCGCCGTTAATTCCTTGCATGAATCTTGTTGAAGAATACAAACCAGCGTTGTATTCAAACCCTTTATGATGTCCAATAGCTGACACCCCTGTTGAAATGGCATCACCAAATTGTCTTGAAATTTGCCCTCTATTTGCAAAAGGTAGCGCATAAGAACTCATCGAGCCTTCAATACCAATAGGAGAACGAGATACACCTGTTCTAATAAGGTGATTTTCGTTAATTTTTCTCTCTATAAATACGTTTGAAAATTTTCCTGTAAAAGGATTTTTCATATCTGAAACATCTCTCATAAAGGCGTATTCGGTGAAAAATCTATATTTATTATCAGCAAATTTCGCTTCTAGTACACCATTTATATCATATGGGTATAAAATATTTCTTCTGCTACCGTTGTCTTGCATCTCTAGAACACCTTGAAAACGCAACTCTCCGGCTATTTCATTAAAGAAATTATCTTCAAATTTAACTCTTTTTCTTTTCTTAAAAATGTATTCACTATAGTGCTGAAATTTAGACAATTCAGTGTCTAAAAACCCATAGTCATCGTCATCGCCAGAGGTCGCGTCACCGTCTTTTGTGGCATCTAGGTGAATAACTGCATCATATAAAAAGTTATCATCTGCTTGTGTGCTTTTTTCAATGATAAATTCTTCTTCTTCAATATCTGGCGCAGTTGGATTGCTCTCGTCAATTGCAAAACTAACAAGAGGGGTTAAAAATATAAGCGATATTATCAACGCACGTTTTAAGGATATTTTATTCATATATAAAAAAATAATGTGAATATCTTATTATAACATAAAACTTAAAAAAATATTCTATTTTAGAATATTTATGATATACTTAGTTTAGTATTTAGCTTCTAAATACGAAAAATCGGATAATAATTAAATTCGAGGCGGCCTTTTTATAAGAACCGTTCTTTTTTTTCAAAAAATTGAGGAAAAAATGAAAGAACACATAAGCAAAAAAGAAATAATTGAAAAAATAACACCTGTTATTGAAAATACGGCAATGCGTTATAACCTTATACCGCTTGAAATTGACCTTATTAAAGAAAATAATCACTGGTTTTTAAGAATATTTATTTATTCTACTGAACACGGTATATCTCATGATGATTGCAAAAACATTTCTCGTGGACTTGGAGATTTTCTTGATGAATTAATTCCATTTAAATATTATCTTGAAATTTCAAGCCCTGGGTTGAATCGCAAACTAAAATCAGACAGAGAGTTTCAATTGTTTAAAGGTTTTGATGTAATAGTTAAAACAAAAGAATGCATAGAAGGGCTTGATGGCAAAACACAAAGCGCTGTTTTGCTTGATTATATTGAAGGCAAAGGGATAAAAATCCTCTTAAAAGAAAATAATAAAGAAATAATCTTATCTAAAGAAGAATTTTTTAGCATAAGACTTGATGAAGACGAATCGTTAAATAAATATAAAGGAGAAGACAATGATTAAAATTGGAACAGCTTTATTTGAAGCAGCTGAACAATTAGAGCGCGAGAAAGGCATTTCTAAAGATGTATTAATTAGTTCACTATGTGATGCGCTAGTGGCGGCTTACAAAAAACATATTAAAGACAAAGATGCGACAAATGTTGAAGCTATTTTAGATGAACAAAGTGGCGAAATTGGCGTATTTAGAACAAAAGTTGTTGTAGAAACTACAGAAGATGAAGATTTAGAAATTTCACTAGCTGACGCTAAAGAAATTGATGATGAAGTTGAAGTTGAAGATGAAGTTAAAATCGAAGTTACACCTGAAAACTTTGGTAGAATTGCAGCACAAAGTGCTAAACAAGTAATCACTCAAAGAATCAGAGAAGCTGAAAGAAAACTTGTATTAGATGAATTCTTATCTAAAAAAGGTACTTTAATTACAGGTATCATTCAAAGACGTGACGAGAGAAATGTTATTGTTAACATCGGCAAAACAGACGCCGTTATGCCAAGCCGTGAGCAACTTCCAGGTGAACATTATAAACCAGGAAACAGAATCAGAGTATTTGTACTTGATGTAAAAGAAACAAACAGATTGCCTCAAGTTATCGTATCTCAAGCACACAGTGAAATTGTTAGAGAATTATTTGAACTTGAAGTTCCAGAAATTGAAGATGGCATTGTAGAAATCAAATCTATCTGTCGTGAAGCAGGGTTCAGAACAAAGCTTGCTGTATGGTCAAACGACCCTTCAGTTGACTCTGTAGGCGCTTGTATCGGGCCACGTGGTTCAAGAATTCAAACTATCGTTAACGAGCTTAAAAATGAAAAAATCGATATTGTGAGATACTCTGAAGATCCAGTTGAATACATTGTTAACGCTTTATCTCCAGCAAGAATTATCTCTGTTGATATTTTAGCAGATGATGAAAATAAAAAAGAAGATTTCGTTGTTGTACCTGACGATCAATTATCTTTAGCAATCGGTAGAGAAGGTCAAAACTTACGTCTAGCTCACAGATTGACAGGTTGCAGAATTGATATTAAAAGCGAATCTCAAGCTCAAACAATTGAAGACGAGAGAGAAAAACATATGTTAGCTCAAATGGAGCAACAAAAAGAAGAAGCTAAAACGGCACAAGAAGTAGCAACTGAAAAAGTTGAAGAAGCAGTTGAGGCGACTAAAGAAGCTGTTGAAGCTGTAAAAGAAGTAGTTGAAGAGGCTACTGAAGCAGTTGTTGAAGAAGTGAAAAAAGCAGCTAAAAAAGCGACTAAAAAAGTAAAACCTGCCGCTAAGAAAGCTTCTACAAAAAAAGCTGATAAAGACGCTGAAGAAAAACCAAAAGCTAAAAAAACAACCAAGAAAGCTGAATAATGCTTAAAGTCCTTGTTGTAGGATATGATAAAATGCTTAATGCATTAATATCAGGAGCTATTTTTCAAGGACACAAAGTTGTTGGAGCACTTAGATATGATAGGGTAAATTATTCTAAATTTACCCTATTTTTACGCGATTTTATGAATCAATCAAAGGACTTGAGCATCTTAAAAAACTATGGTATTTGCGATATTAAAGCACAAAGTGTTAACTCTCAAGAATTCATTGACGAGGTGAATAAATTAAAACCAGATGTAATTTTAGTCGGCTCTTGGGGTGAGAAAATCAAAAAAGAAGTCTATGAACTTCCAAAACTTGGAACAATAAATTGTCACCCATCACTACTGCCTAAAAACAGGGGTGCAAACCCATATTATTGGACATTAAGATACGGTGAAAAGCAAACAGGCGTTACCTTTCATCGTGTAGATGAAAACTATGACACAGGTGAAATTTTACTGCAAGAAGCAGTTTCAATTAACACATTAGATAACATTGCAACACTGAAAGAAAAGTGTTGTAATTGCGCCTATAGCCTTGTTGGAACACTTTTAGATGGGATAGAAAACAACACGCTAAAGGGCTACAAGCAAGATGAAAATCAGGCAAGCTATGAGTATCAATTTAAATTTGGCGATATGATAATTGATTTTGAACTGAATAAAAATGAAATTCACAACAGGATAAGAGCGCTTAAACCAGTGTATCCCGCCTATTTTAAATATAATTCAAAATTTTGCGTAATTAAAAATTACAAATTTTTTGAATTAAATGATAAATATAAAGACAAAAAAAATGGCGATATTATCTATCAAAATAATAAAATTGTTATTTTAAAAGCGGCTGATTGCCTTGTGGAGCTTGAGATATAGTATTTTTTATAACTTCACACGTTGAATGTGCCTGATTTAAAGTGTAAAAATGTATTCCTTTTGTGCCAAATTCGAGCAATTTTTGCACTTGAATTGAAGCAAACTCAATCCCTGCTTTTATGGTATCCTCTTTTGAATCTTTATATTTATCAAAAAAGTCCTGCGTTTTTTTATCTATAGCGCAATTTGAAAGTTCAACAATTCTTTTCATTTGAGAATAACTAGAAACAGGTAACACCCCTGCTATAATGGGCATTTGAATATTTTTCTTTTGACACAAATCAAAAAATCTATAGAATTTATCATTATCAAAAAACAATTGCGTATAGCAAACCTTGGCGCCTAAGTCTTCTTTTTTCTTTCAAACTTCAATATCAGAATTTATACACGCGGCTTTTGGGTGTTTTTCTGGATAACCTGCAACACAAAATTCAAGGTCTGAATTTTTTTTAATAAACTCAATTAAATCTATAGCACTTTTAAAATCAATATAGCAAACTCTAGCGTCATCGGGCTCATCACCTCTTAGTGCTAAGATGTTTTTGATTTCAAGCTCTTGAATTTGATTAAGGTAAGATAAAATATAATTTGAATCAGAACAAACACAAGTAAAATGCGGCATAACGGTTATATCAAGGCTTTTCACTAGCTTTAATATTTCAAGCGATTTTTCTCTATTGGCACCACCTGCGCCATATGTTACAGAAACAAGGGCTGGGTTGAATTTCGACAATTCTATAAGCCTATCTTTTAAATTCTCGCATTTATTATCAAAATTATCTGCCTTAGGTGGGAAGATTTCAAGAGATATAACAGGCGATGCGCTTGAATAAATTTCACTTAGCTTCATAGGCTTCAATTTTTTCCTTTAAATCATAAAACATTCTATCATCATTATAGTCTGGCTGAATTTCAAGCGTTAAAAAAGGGAAATCAATTTGGGATATTTTATCTTTTATTTTCACTTCATCTTTTTTAGTAGTTATAAGATACTGTACAGAGTGCTTTTTGGCTAAGCTCACCAAGTTTTCAATATCATTAAAGTCATACCCGTGATGATCATCAAAACTTTTTGTACTAATTAAATTAAAATCTTTTTGAACATATTGATAAAAACTATCGGGATTTCCTATAGCACAAAACGCAAGGGCTGTCTCGCAATTGGGGATAATTTCTAAATTATTTTTAATGTTTATATATTTTTTTGGAACAAAGTTTAATAAAAGCGACCTTTTGTTTTTAAACATTTTTTTCACTTTATCATACTCTGCTAGCGCCTGCTTTGTATCATATTCCTTATTGATGCACACAACATATTGCGCCCTTTTATACTCACTTTGGGGCTCTCTTAAAGGGCCACAAGGAAGAAGCGCTGTGTTTCCGTGCTTTCTTTTTAAATCAAGCGCCAAAATATTATAATCTTTTTTAATTTTTCTATTTGTAAAACCATCATCAAAAATAACAATCTCAACACCATATTTCTCTTTTGCAAATTCTATTGCCTTGTGGCGATTTGAACAGGTCAAAACAAAGGCGTGTTTAGTATTTTGAGCTATTAAATAAGGTTCATCCCCACACAATTCAGCATTATCAAAATTCAGCTTTGTGCCCTCTTTAATTACATTGACATTTTTATTATCAAGATTAGATTTATACCCTCGAGAAATAACAGCCGTTTTTTTCTTTAAAACACTTGTACAATAGTTTGCAATTTCGCACACAAGAGGGGTTTTGCCCACGCCGCCTGTTGTTAGGTTTCCAACACAAATTACAAAAGGCGAAACTTCTTTTTCTTTTAAAATTTTAATTTCATATAAAAAGTTTTTAATATTTATCGCTAAAAGATAAATCAATGAAACAAAAAACAACAACATGCCGAATGGAAAAAATAAAATTCTAACTAAATATGGCAAATTATTATAATGATATTTTGTAATAAATAAGCTAAAATTCATAATTTCTAAAACATTAATCTAAACAGTAAAAACCTTTTGTTTAATTTTTCGCTGAACTTTTTTAAGTTTCCTGAAATCACGGCAGTGTCCGCTATAATGCCATTCACAGAAGCCTTTTGCTTGTCATCAAGGCTATCAGCGTTAGCTAGTACATTGTTTAGATTGCCAGTAATTTTGTTTATATTTGAAACTGTAGATGAGATGTCTGATTTTAAATTATCATCTTTAGTGTAGCTATTTACATATTGAGAAATTTCAGCCAAATTCTTTGAAATATCATCTAGGTTTGATATCATTTCTTTTGTTTGTTTGTCTTCTAAAATTTCATTAATATTTTCAGCTAAATCACCAACTTCATCTGCTGCTTCAACAAATTCTTCAATAGTATCACCTTTTACAACTTCATTAACATTGTCAGATAAATCTATCAATTTTGAAATTAAACGATTCGATTGATTTAAAATTTCGCTTATATCTTCTTGAGAAGATTCAACTAACAGCTCAGCTTTTTCAATTGTGTTTGTAGCGCTTATTGTCATATCGTTTATGTTTTTGATACTCTCTTTTAAGCTTGCAACCATTTCATCTGATAAAATCTCTGCAATTTTTTCATTTGTATCATTTAACGATTTTGAAGCCTTATATTGAATTTCCATAAAATCTGATATTCTCATAGGTTCAATCACTGTGTATTTTAAATCTTTACTTGGAGCATACATTTTTTCATTGTTGATATGGTGCAAGAATAATTCATTATTTATCATTTTAACTGCCATTTTATCTTCATCAACTAAAAGACCAGCCAAAGTTATTATAAAATTAATTTTTAAAGTATTTGGCGTGTTGATTCTTGTTTTAATGTCATATGGTAAAACAGAAGTCGGAAGCACAGCAGAGTCTTCAACTTGCCCTACTTCATATTTTTTATCAGACAATTCCATATAAATCTTCTGACCATTTTTAATAGAAGTGTGTTTTTTAGATGTTTCAACATACATAATTTGTGTCTTAGGTGGAGTGATTTCAAGGAATTGCTCCCCTACAAGACCAGATTGTTGAATAGAAACTGTTGAAGCATTTGGAATTTCAAGGCCGTCTTGAGTGATTACAAATTTAAGTTTAATGTAAGAATCTTTTCCATTAATAACAGGTGTAATTTCTTCAACTTGACCAATCCTAAGACCCATCATTTGCACACCAGAACCGGCTCTCATGCCATTTACATCTTTAAAGATTACATCAATTCTCTCACCAGCTGATAAGCTTCTACCTTTAATCCACAAAACTGTGAAAATAAGGATGAATATGGCACTTAGGGTTAAAATGCCAACTTTTAATGATGTAGATTTCTTTTTATTAATTTCCATATTATTTTTCCGATTTTACTTGATTTTATTATACCTTAAATATTTTTAATCTGCTTGAATTTGCATTGGGCCTTTAATTGACGCCTCTATAAACTGTCTTGTATAAGGGTTGTCAGATGTGAATAATTCTTCTGTTGAACCAGCGAACACAACATTTCCTTCATATAGCATAATACATTTATCTGTCGCTCGCTTTATTGTAGAGAGTTGATGCGTTACAACTATGCAACTAGCGTTCAGTTTCTTTTTAAGTGACACAATGTAATCCTCAATTAAAGTAGAAGAAACAGGATCAAGACCAGCAGTTGGTTCATCATATAGAATAATTTTTGGATTAGTAACAATGGCGCGCGCGAATCCTACACGCTTTTGCATACCGCCTGATAATTCTGATGGATACTTGTCTTCAATTCCTTCTAATCCTACCATTTTAAGCTTTTTAGCTACAATTTCTTTAATCTCATTTTTTGTATATTTATTTTTATACTCTTTTCTCTCAGTAAGCGCAAAAGCAATATTTTCTGCCACTGTTAAAAAGTCAAAAAGCGCACTATATTGAAAACTCATAGCAATATCAGCATCTTTTGGAGTAGTAATTATTGTTCCAGAATTTGGGTATAATAATTTTGAAATAATTTTAAGCAATGTGCTTTTTCCGCTTCCAGAAAAACCAACTACACCAAGTGATTCTCCGGCATTCACCTTAAAGTTGACATTGTTTAAAACTGCCTTACCGTTGAATTCTTTTACTAAATTTTTAACCTCTATACCCATATATTAACCTTATAAATAAAATACTAATGCAAAAACGTAATCCCAGATTGCAATTGCAACAAATGACCAAACAACAGCTTTTGTTGTAGATATGCCAACTTCAAGTGCCCCACCACGAGTTGAATACCCACAGGAACAGCTGATTAAAGCGATTGTGCCACCAAAAAATGACGACTTTAAAAGAGCTATAAAAATATCTCTTACATATAATCCATACCACATTGAATTTACAAAATTAAGATATGAATTTTCAGCTGTTAAATTGGAAATAATAGCAGCCGCTAAAAGCCCACAGAAAGTAGCAATAATAACCACAAAAGGCATCATGATAATGCCTGCTAGAAACCTTGGAACAATAAGATATTCTACAGGATTTACCTTAAGAACATACATAGCACTAATTTGTTCTGATACTGCCATTGAGGCAAGTTCAGACGCGTAGGCTGAACCTATCATAGAGATTATTGCAAAGCCAGACATAATTGTTGATAGTTCTCTTACCATAACAAGCGACGATAGCGCGCCTACATAATCCCCTCCACCTTGTTTAGCTAGCTCTGGCGCTACTTGCATAGAAATTATTATTGCCGTCATTACAACAATGGTTAATGTTATTGGCAAAGAGTCTACAGAAAAACGAGAACACTGCTCTAGAAGGGTTTTTTTGTTAACATTTAACTTCATTAGCGCATTAAAAATGCGGATAACGTCTTTTCCTATATTTCCAAGGGTAATTAAAAAGTCTTTAATCTCATGGAAAAATAGGTATAAACCTCTATAAAGCAATGTTTCTTTTGGTGATATCATCACCTACAATTATATAACAAAATAAATATTATATATTAAAAAACTCGGCTATTTTTAACCGAGTTTTATATTTTTTGTGCTTTTAAAACTTGTACTTAATTATACTTCTTTTGTACCTTTGTTTTTAATTGAGCTAATGATTTCTTGGCCTTTTGTTTTTGCCGCTTCAGCTGCTTCTGTAACTTTTGTTTTAGCAGTACCGAAGAATTCACCTGCTTTTGTTTTTACTGTACCAACGAATTCGCTAACTTTTTTAGTTGCATTGCCAACAAATTTGTTGCTTTTAATTTTAGTAAGAACTACATCTGCACCGGTTTTAACATATTGTGCAATATTTTTTACGAAGTTTTTTTGCGGTGCTCCAACAAAGTTTTTCTTTCCAACTACTGCAAGACCAACTGCCGCTGCTGTTGCTACTGCGCCTGTTGCAGCTGCTGCAATACCAGCTTTTTTCGCCGTATTTTGTGAGTTAATTGCATTCATTTTACCAACTTGCATATATATTCCCTTTCGTTATACTTTCTTTATGACCTTATAAAACCCCTCAAACCATGAAATTGCCATGGTTTTGACCATGTTTTATATTATCGTTACATTTGTTTACACAATCTAAATATTTTAATTATAATAGCACAAAACCCCAGTGTTGAAAATAGCACTGAGGTTTTATATTCATATTTCTAATTATTTTGCGCCTTTGAACTTACATCAACAACAATTCGTCAATTCTCATTTGAACCGCCTGCTTTTGTATGTCAGTATATTTAGGGCTATTCAGCATTTTTTCAAGTGTAGCGAGATTATCTGAACTTCTGTATTTTCTTGTTAGTTCACTCAAATAAGATTCTACCTGTTTACTTTCTTTGCTGTTATTTCTTTTTATCGAGTTATCTAATGCTTTCTGTCCATTTAGTTCCTGTTTTTGAAGCTGTTCAGGCGTTCTAGCTGCTGTTATTTCTCTAGCTTGGGCTTTTGAGGCATCATCAGCTATTATTTGCTGGCCCCTTGTATCTGCAAGTGACTTTATTTTGTCTGCCTCTGCCTGCGCAGCATTAGCATTATTTCGAGCCATTGTTGCCGATTTTTGCAAACTACTGCTGTTTGGATTATTTTTCGCCACAGCTTCAATTTGCTCTGCCGCCTGTTTTGCAGAAGTTGCAGTAGTTTGAGCATTTTCAACTATTGATGGAAGTTCCTCTGATGTTGCATTTTTAATATGCTTTGAAGAATTCTGCATTCCATCTGCTACTTTTGTTTTTGTCAGATTTGAACTTACTTCAGTATTAATTTGTTTTTGAACGTTTCGAGCCTCTTGCGCCGCCACGTCAACCTGTTCCTTAACTTGCTTTTTTTGAGTTTTTGTTAAATTTTGGGTCAATGTTTCTTTTGCTTGGCTTGCAGATATATCACCTTTTTTTACAGCAGCAACAGTTTCATCTAAATTTGGCACTTTGCGCGTAAAAGTGTCAGTATTGACTTTTGCAACTGTGTCAACATTTTGCGCTGAAGTAGGTGTTACTTTGTTATCAGTTTTGGCTAAAATACCTTTGATGCCATCTTTAGCAGCAGTATATGCCTTGCCTAGATCATCACCTATGCCACTAAAGCCACCTTTAAATATTGCTTTGAAGCCATCGCCTAGCATTTTAAATACATTATCAGCACCGCCTGCTTTACCTTTGTATAACGCATATGCTGTTGTACCAGCAGCGAGCAATGTTCCTCCTATAGCAAGAGTAGTGCCTGTGTTATCTTCTTCTTTAAATACAGTTGACTCCTGTGGAGTTGTGCTGTAGCTTGTTGTGTACGAATAAGCGTTCGTAGGACCATAGCCCGCAGAACCAATCATTGGTGTACTCATGTTATTCCTCCTAATGTCCTTAAAATAATCTAAAATTTTCCTATCTTCATTAATAAAAAAATTTTGTAGTCAAAAATTGCCATGATTTTCTCATGTTTGTAAAGTTATGTTAAGAACACTAAAGACTAGCGAGCCTTTAATAGCTTTTCTAATCTAGTTATTTGAGAATTATAAAAAGTTGCTTTTTCTTTATCTCCCATAAGGGTGCAAATGTTTAATGCTTGTTTTTTAAAGTGAATACTCTCAGGCTCAATTTCAATCGCTTCTTTAATATAAAGCATCGCATTAGCGTAATCTTCAAGCTTTTTATGCGCTCTAGCGCTTTGAGCATAGTACTTTGCAGGGGTTGGATTTAAAGTAAGCGCTATGTTGAAATTTTTAAGCGCATTAATCGGATCATTAATGTCATTTAAAACAAGCCCTAAGAAATAAAACCCTTCAGCATTATTTAAATCAAGCTGGTTTAATATTTTTAAATTTTCAATCGCAAGGTCATAATCTTTTAATCTATAATAAATTCTTGCTAAAGAATTATAAGTGCTTGGGCACTTTGGAGCACTTATCGCTAGCGCCTTTGAGCGCTCTAATGCTTCATCATGTTCATAATTATCAATAAGTAAGCCGATTAATTCTAAGGAATAGAAAACCGATTCGCCATGGAGGTCTAAAGCTTTTCTGTATAATTCAATGCCTTCTTTGTATAATTTTAAATGCTTATACACCTTACCTAATGATTCAATTAAGATAGGGTTTTGAGCACTTTGCTCATCTTCATTATAATATTTTTCAAAAACGACTTTAGCATGGATATAATCATCATCTCTTAAACTTATTGTGCTCTTTAAAATTTGGGCATCTTTATACATTTTTGAATTTTCATCTATTAAATTCAGGTATAAAAGCGTGCTATTATAGTCATTTTGCTTAAATAATATCCAAGCAAGTAAGAAATTATGCTCTGATAAATCTAGATTTTCATTTTTTAATTTTAAAATACCGATGGCACTTTTAATGGCAATTTTCGCTTCATCAAGCCAATTAATATCCATATACGCCTTTGCAAGTTCAAAACAACAAACATCATTTGTCTTATCAAGTTTTATGCACTCTAGATAATTATCAATGGCCTCAAAAAATTTATTTTCTCTATGATAAATAACACCAAGGTAAAAACAGGCAAGAGAGGTCTTCTCAAGCTCGTTAGATTTTTCAAAAAGCTCCTTAGCGCAAGAGTATTCACCTTTTTCAAAAAAGCATTTTGCTAAATCAAAATTTGCCTTTTTATGTTTTGGATTTAAATTTACAACTTTTTCTAATGTATTAATTTTTGGATATAAATCTGTTTTTGATAAAACATATAATATATCAGGGTTGTTTTTTAATTCATCGTTTAAATTTTCATATTTATTTTTAAACTCATCTATCATTTCAAGTTTTAATAATATATTCAAATGTTCAATAAAATAATTCGCATCTTGTGTTTTTTCTAAAATTTTATTTGAAACTTCAAGCGCTTTATCGTATTCATCAAAAGAGTAATAAAGATTTTTCATCTCATTTAAAGAATGAATATGATATGGTTCAAGTTCAACCACTTTTTTGTACTCTTCTATTGCCCTATTTGGATTTTTAAGCAAAAGATATAAGTCTGCAATTTGAGAAATTATCTATCGCAACTTCCTTCAGCCTCAAGAGCTTTATACAGCATCTCGATAGCCTCTTTATACAACTTAGAATTTTTAAGTTCAAAAGATTTTTTTATATAATCAAAAGAATTTGTATTACTTGAATCCATATAGTTATTATATTTTTATATCGCGGTATTTGCAAGCAAAATAAAAGATATTAATTTATCTATACGGTTGTAGACAAACTTGGAGCGATAACGATAAATTCTCTTACAAGTTCTTTATCCCACTGTGAACCAGCGCCTAACTTTAAAATTTCACAAGCTTTTTCTGTAGACATGCCTTTTCTATAAGGCCTATCAGATACTAGCGCGTGGAAGGCGTCAGCTATAGATACGATTCTAGCGCTAAGAGGAATGTCTTCCCCTTTTAAACCACAAGGATAACCAGTACCGTCATAGTGTTCGTGGTGATATTTAACCATAGGTATTAAATCTGTTAATAAATCATTTGGAGCAAGAACCTTGTCCGCACCAATTGTAGGGTGCTGTTTCATAATTTCCCACTCTTCATCATTTAATTTATCAGGCTTTTTAAGTACATTTTCTGGAATACCAATTTTTCCAATGTCATGTAATAGCGCACCAAGTTTTATACGCTCAATTTCAGCCTCTGGAAGTCTAATAGAGCGAGCAAGAGATTCAGCATATCTTGAAACAAGAGTAGAGTGACCTTTTGTGTAAGGGTCCTTAGCGTCAATTGTTGAAGCAAGAGAAGTTACAACCTCAAGCATGTGCTTGTTTGATCTAATTTGTTCATTGTGGAACTTATTAATAAGTTCTTCTTCAAAGTCTACACCAATCTGTGCGTGCTTTTTAGTTAAGACTTCTGCAAAACATTTAAGCGCCTCATCATCCCAGAAGTTGTAATCTTGAGAAGTTACAATAACGCTTTTTCCAGATTCATAAGTCTTACTTTTTGAAATATACATAGCCTGTTCAGCAAGTATTATAAGCTTTTGAGGGTCTTTTGAAGCTTCTGGATAAGTTGCAAGACCACAGCTTAATTTTACCCTGCCGATATCATCAACTAAAACGCAAGATAGTGTGTACGCAAGATATTCAGCGATATATTTCGCTTCAGCGGTTGTAGTATTTGGCATAATAATTGCCACTTCATCACCACTATATCTTGCGGCAAAGTCTGTGTTTCTAATGTTTTGTTTAATTTTTTTAGCTATCGTTTTAATAATTTCATCGCCTTTGGCGTGTCCAAATTCGTTATTAATATGGGTTAAGTTTAAAATATCAAACAGGCAAACACTAACATCTGTGCTTGTTTCTTGAGCCACTTCAATTTGTCTTATAAGTTCTTCATGGAAACATTTATGATTAGCTAATCCTGTTAGAGAATCTGTGTCTGTGTTTAAATCCACAAGTTCTTGCAGTTCTTGATTGTGTGCAAAAAGTGCCAAATAATTTGAAATAAATTGGTATAATTCAATATTTGTATTTGCATCCTCACAGCCTATAGCGTAAATTCCAATGCATTCCCCGTTTGAAATTAAAGGTAAAATTATACTTTGAGAAGAACTTAAATAGTTAGCTTTTAAAAATTTATTATCTTTTCTTAGTTGAATATTTTTATCAAGATAACACTTCACAAGTGGGTTATCTGTGTCTGTAAGAAGGGCTTTTGTGTTATATAAAGAACCCATATTATCTGTTAATTTTAAATTTATACAGCTAGATTGAGAATTTATAAGGCCAATTGCACTGTATGCAATTTGGGTTGTTCTAGATAAGATTGTGTGCACTTCTAAGAATAATTTTTCTAAGTCATTACATTTATATATCGCGTCATTAAAAATCTTTAAAAGCTGCTTATAGTTTATGTTTAAGCCCTTTGAATGCGCATTATGAGAATACCCGCTATATAACCTGTTTGCACTTGTTCTTTTATTTTGGTGCTGAGTTTTTTGCGCGTAAATTGGATTAGAAAGTAAAGCTCCTAGTTTTGAGCCTTCCGTCTTAATTTCACCATCCACATTTATAGAGTTTTTTGGGTCGTTATAGGACTTCACATTTACCTTTCGACGAGTTCGTTTGAATATACAATGCATGTCATTCAAAAAAATTGCTAAATTTTATTAAATTATAGCATATTGTTTACAAAAAAAGAACTACATTTGTCAAAAAAAATTAAGTCTTTTTCAAAAAAGACAAGGTTTTAAGGCTAGCCTTTTGACCAGATATAATCTTAACATTGCGCTTAGGTAGTGACAATAAATCGCTTAAAAACACCACTATTTCCTCATTTGCAAGATTATCAACCGCTGGTTTTTTCACCTTAATCTTAATGAACTCCTCTAAAAATTCTATAGAATTCTTTTTAGAATTAGCAACAATTTTCACTCTAAGAATATATTCCAATTCTGAATTATTTATAAAATCATTCAATTCTTGAATATTTTTAGGTACTTTGTTCAAACTATTTTCTCTCAAGTGTAGCAAAAAACCTCATTAAGTAGTAAGATAATACATATAATTATATGCTAGAAAAAATATTATGTCTTATTTAGAAATATTTGAACAATTTAAACACCTTTTAAAAAGTCAAAACCGCTCACAAGAAGATATCACAGACATTGAGCAAGCCTTTGAATTCGCTCAAGCGCTCCATGAGGGTCAATATAGAATATCAGAAGAACCTTATATCGTTCACCCTGTTGAAGTAGCACACATTTTAGCTGAACTAAAGGCTGATAAAAACACGCTTATAGCTGCATTTTTGCACGATATTTTAGAGGACACTGACACCACAGCTCAAGAATTAGAAGAAAAGTTTGGCGAAGATGTTCTAAAGCTTGTACAAGGTGTCACCAAGCTTGGCAAATTACAGTTTAAATCTAAAGAAGACAGACAGGCGGAGAATTTCAGAAGAATGTTTGTCGCTATGGCAAAAGATGTAAGAATTATCTTCTTAAAATTGGCTGATAGACTTCACAACATGAGAACTCTTGGCTATATGGCTTCAAATAAGCAGAAAAAAATCTCACAAGAAACTCTTGATATCTTTGCTCCGCTAGCTAATCGATTAGGTATCGGGAAAATTAAAGCAGAGCTTGAAGATTTGTCTTTGCGATATATCAATTCTGAAAAATATTATGAAATAGCAAAGCTTGTGGCGCAAACAAAGCATGAGCGTGATAAATCCATTAAAGCGTTAATTGATAATTTAATGGTCAATTTGCAAGAAAATAAT
>CAYJMX010000017.1:0-2328 GCA_964371485.1 uncultured Gammaproteobacteria bacterium
CGAATTTAGCCAAAGAATTAGCTAGCTTAGGTAAAAAAGTTGGATACTTAAAGCCTTTTCAAAGTGGGACAGTTGATGATATTGATGAAAATTTTGTTAAAAAAATAGCCCCAAGTGCTGATACAAAAAGTACCTACATTACAAAAACGCCTTGCACTCCATATATAAGTGCAATTTTAGACAATGTAGAAATTAAAATGGAAAAAGTTAAAAATGATTTTGCTGAACTATCTCAAAAAAACGATATAACAATTGTTGAAGGGTCTGGCGGGATACTTGTCCCTGTGTACAAAAATATTTTAGTGGCAGATGTAATTAAAGAGCTAGATTTACCTACGTTAATTATTGCAAGACCAGATTTAGGAACAATTAATCACACCTTGCTTACAATTGAAGCGGCAAAAAATAGAGGCCTAGAGATTGTCGGCATAGTTATATCAAATTATCCAAAAGAAACAAGTGATGTCGCGATTTTAAAAGCAAAAGATATGATAGAAGAATTTTCAAATGTAAAAGTTATTGCTCAAATTGAACAGGGGCAAAGCGATTTATCTGAGCTTGCAAGGATGTTAATTTAAACCTAGCAGCTAATTTGCCATTGGAAGTGGCGCTAGATTCTCCATCTCTTCTGGCTCGTTTGATGGAATTAAAACATCATTTTTATTTTTTACATCTTGAAATGGACTTGTTGAAACAGGCTTTTGAGCTTCTATTTTTTGAGGAATAGGAGCTTGTTGTATAACTTGCTTTAAAAATTCTTTCTCGCTCATTACACTTTGTCCATCAGTGCTTGCGCCTTCATTAAGACTCTGGTCAAAATCCTCGTCAAATCCTTCAATGATTATGTCGTCTTCGCCTTCTTCTAATTTTTCTTTTTCTTCATTAGCCTTAATTTCTTCACCTTTTTTGATGTCAGAGAGTTCAAATTCAGGGTAATCAAAAACCGAATCTGGGAAGTTTTTTGTAATCTCTCTCATATAATCCGCCCAAGTTTTAGCAGGCAATCCACCACCTGTTATCCCAGGTAGCCTAGAGTTATCGTCGTTTCCAAGCCATACTCCACAAACTACATCAGGCGTGAAGCCGACAAACCAAGCGTCGTGATAATCATCAGTTGTACCCGTTTTTCCTGCAGCGGCGTTAGATATAAAAGCAGCTCGACCTGTGCCGATTTCAACTACTTTTCTTAACATATAAGTCATTCCAGCTGCCGTATCAAAGCTGATTACTTTAACTATTTTAGGACCGGCGTTTTCATAAATTACAACGCCTCTAGAGTTTTCAACACGCTCAACAGAATACGGACGCACTCTAAAACCACCATTGGCAAACGCGCCGTATGCCACTGCCATATCAAACAATTTCACACCATTTGAACCAAGACCGATTGTTAGGTCATTTTGAAGATTTGTTGATATACCCATTTCTTTTGCAAGATTTATAACGGAGCTTGCTGTTGTAAGCTTTATAAGTCTAACTGCTGCAACGTTAGAAGAAATCGCAAGCGCTTTCCAAAGTGGCAACTTGTCACTATACTTATTTCCATAATTTCTTGGCTTCCAGCCATTTAAATCAAGTGGAGAATCTTCAATAATATCATTTAGCCCATAACCTTTTTGCAATGCTGCCGTGTAAACAAAAGGTTTAAAAGCAGACCCTGGTGGGCGAACCGCATCTGATATTCTGTCATATTGGCTTTTTTCATAATTTTTGCCACCAACATATGTGTAGATTCTTCCCGTTGTAGGGGAGAAAGAAAATAGTGACATTTGTGTAACATCAGACTTTAGGCCGTATCCTTCAAGGTTTTTTGTAATACTTTCTTGAGCAACATCTTGTGCCTTTAAATCTAGTGTCGTGTATATTTTTAATCCACCTTGAGATATTTCTTGCTCTTCAAACCCTAGTTTATCCATTTCTTTTAAAACAAAATCGACAAAATATGGCGCTTTATTGTAAGAATACAATGGCGGTTTTGTGCTCAATTTCAACTCTTCAGCCTTGGCATCGTTGTATTGCGCCTTTGAAATATATTTTTCCTTATACATTCTATATAGAACCTGATCTCTTCTTTTTAATGCAGCTTCAGCATTATTAAAAGGCGAATAGATACTTGGAGCCTGCGGAAGACCCGCAATAAGAGCGGCCTCTGCCAAAGTAAGCTCGCTTAATTCTTTATCAAAATAAGACTTTGAAGCACTCATGACACCATATGTGCCAGAACCTAGATAAACCGAATTTAAATATAATTCTAAAATTTCATCTTTTGTTATAGTTTTTTCAATTCTATGCGCTATTATTAATTCTTTAATTTTTCTATCAAAGGTT
>CAYJMX010000017.1:2338-5168 GCA_964371485.1 uncultured Gammaproteobacteria bacterium
CACTGAGCGCGCTAAACCGATTGTGTCAAAACCACGGTGGATATAGAAGTTTTTATCTTCTGTAGCAACAATTGCATTTTTAATAGTTGAAGGTATTTCATTTATTGAAACTTTTTCAAATCTAAAAGATGTAAATGTTTTAATGATCTCACCATCGCTTGAATACAGGCTTGTAACAGGATTTGGTTTTATATCATCAAAATTTGAAATAGGTGGCAGTGATGCTAAATACAAGTTAAAAGCCGCAACAATTGCAAGCAGGGCGGATAATCCCATCATGCAGATGTATAAAAAGACATTTCTCTTCTTAACTCTCTTTGTTCTTGTTTTTCTCTTTGCTCGTGCCATAACTATATTTTATTAAAAACATAACAAGAATAAAAGCAAAAAAAATCCGACGCTTATGCATCGGATTTTCTTATATTTGAATTTAAAATTAAAACTCAAGACCAGCTTCACGAGCCGCATCTGCTAATGCTGCGATTCTTCCGTGGAATAAGAACCCACCTCTATCAAATACAACAGCTTTTACACCAGCTTTTAAAGCCTTTTTAGCGATATCTTCACCAACAATTTTAGCTGCTTCGATGTTGCCACCGTGAGCCATTTTTTCGCTTAGTTCTTTTGATTTTGAAGAAGAAGCCGCAATTGTAACTCCTTTAGTGTCATCAATCACTTGAGCATAGATATGCTTTAATGAACGATATACAGCCAATCTTGGGAATTCAGTTGTACCTTCAATTTTCAATCTTACACGTTGGTGTCTTTTTTGAGTTTGTTTTTTTCTATTTAGTTGTTTAATCATTGTTTTTTCCTTTCACCAAAACCTTTATTCATATAGAACTAGGTTTATATTGGCAACTTATTTATTACTTCTTACCAGCTTTACCAGCTTTTCTTCTTACATATTCGCCTTCATATCTAACACCTTTTCCTTTGTACACTTCAGGTGGTCTTTTTGAGCGAATTTCAGCGGCAACATCGCCAACTGCTTGCTTGTTTGAACCAGAAACGGTAATTTTTGTGTTCGCTTCAACTGCAATTTTAATTCCAGCAGGTGCAACAACTATTACTGGGTGAGAATAACCTAATTGTAGGTTAATATCGTTACCTTGCATATTTGCTCTGTAACCAACACCTTGGATTTCTAGTTTCTTTTCAAAGCCAGTTTTAACACCAACTACACAGTTAGAAACAAGCGTTCTAGATAATCCGTGTAATGAGCGAGATTTTCTGTCATCATTTTTTCTTGAAACAATAACTTCTTTACCTTCAACTTTAACTTCAATTTCTTCTCTTACTTGTACAGATTCAGTACCCAATGGTCCTTTTGCTGTTACAAGATTATTTTCAACTTTTACCTCAACTCCATCTGGAATTTCAATTGGTAATCTTCCGATACGTGACATTTCTTTTCTCCTTTTGCCTTTAATGTTCGTTTTTGGCGGGAACGCTTCATACTATAAGTACAAATTAACCCTAAAATTATTTACTACCAAACGTAGCAAAGAACTTCGCCGCCTAGGTTTTCACTTCTTGCCGCTCTATCAGTCATTAAGCCTTTGCTTGTTGATACTACAGCAATACCAAGACCATCAAATACGCGAGGCATATTTTTAGCCTTAGAATAAGTTCTTAAACCTGGAGATGAAACTCTCTTTAAGTTTGTAATAACTGGCTTTTTGTTAAAATATTTTAATGTAACGTCAATTACTTTAAAGCCATTTTCTTCTTTTAATTCATAAGATTCGATGTAACCTTCTTCTTTTAAAAGTTTAATTAACTCAACTTTTAATTTTGAAGCTGGAATTGATACATTCGAGTGGTTTACTAAGTTAGCATTTCTGATACGCGTAAGAGCGTCTGCTATTGGATCTGTGATTGTCATTTTATTTCCTTCCTACTTGCAAGCACATCTTGCAGTTTAGTGTATTGTTTTTTTGCCCGACTGAGCGCATTACCAAGATGATTTAGTAACGCCTGGTAATAATCCACGGTGAGCGAATTCTCTTAAGTGGATTCTGCAAAGACCGAAATCTCTATGGAAACCGTGTGGTCTTCCACAAATTGAGCAGCGGTTGTGTAGTCTTACTCTAGGATATTTTCCTTTAGCAACTAACGCTTCTCTTTTCAGTTCTTTATTTATCATTGCTTTGTTAGCCATTTGTATATTTTCTCCTGTTTATAATTACTTTTTAAAAGGCATGCCAAGATTAGTTAATAAACTTCTTGCCTCATCGTCAGTGTTTGCAGTTGTAATGATAGAAATATTCATACCTGTTACAGTATCAACTTCTTCATAGTGAATTTCTGGGAATAAAGATTGCTCTTTAAGACCAAATGTATAGTTGCCTCTACCATCGAATGATTTAGAAGAAATACCTCTGAAGTCACGAATACGAGGAAGAACAACGCAGATTAACTTTTGTAGGAAATCATACATTCTATCGCCACGTAATGTAACCATTGTACCAACTGGCATACCTTCTCTTAATTTGAAAGCAGAGATAGATTTTTTAGCTTTTGTTGATACAGCTTTTTGACCAGAAATTTTTGTTAATTGTGCAACAATAGTTTCAGCAAGCTTTGAATTATGACAAGCCTCGCCTACACCCATGTTGATAACAACTTTATTTAATTTAGGAATTTGAAGATCATTAGCATACTTAAATTCTTCTTTAAGTTTTGCTCTAATTTCTTCATTGTATCTTTCTTTTAGATTTCTTGTTTGTGCTTTTGACATTTTATTATCCTTCTATTAGCCTTTGAGATTTTACCCTTGTTGGGCCTGTCAAACCTCAATGCCGCGTCTATTAACGCTTTGTATTAT
>CAYJMX010000017.1:5178-15020 GCA_964371485.1 uncultured Gammaproteobacteria bacterium
CAATTGATTCGTTGCATTTTTTGCAAACGCGAACTTTTTTATCTTTTTTAACTTCGTGTTTTACTCTTGTAGCTTTTTCACAAGCTGGGCAAACGATCATAACTTTTGAAGAACTCATTGGAGCTTCAATTTTAGTTAAACCACCTTGAATACCAGCCATAGGATTAGCCTTTTGAGCTTTTGTTACGATGTTAGCACCTTCAACGATAACTTTAGCATCTTTAGTGATAACCTTTTTTACGTTACCCATTTTGCCTTTATCTTTACCAGCAGTAACGATTACTCTATCGCCTACTTTAGTGTGGATTGAAGTTGTTTTATCTGCATTTGTTTTTGACATTGTTATTTATTTCCTATTTTTAAATTACTTTTTATATAACTTCTGGAGCAAGTGAAACTATTTTCATATAGTTTTTATCTCTTAACTCACGAGCAACAGGTCCAAAAACACGAGTACCACGAGGGTTTCCGTCTTTGTTGATTATTACTGCTGCGTTGTCGTCGAATCTGATTGTAGATCCGTCGTTTCTTTTGATGTCAGCTTTTGTTCTTACTACAACCGCGCTTACAACATCTGACTTTTTAACAGCCATATTTGGTGAAGCGTGTTTAACTGTTGCTACTACAACATCGCCCACTGCAGCGTATTTTTTATTTGAAGAACCCATAACACGAATAACTAAAAGTTCTTTAGCCCCTGTGTTATCTGCTACTTGTAATCTTGTTTCTTGTTGTATCATTTCTTATTACCTTATTAAAATTGTGCCTTATAAGTCTACTTTGCTTTTTCTACTACTTTATCTAGTACAAAACGCACTGAACCAGAGATTGGTCTTGATTCGATGATTGAAACCACATCGCCTGTGTGGCAAGTGTTTTGCTCATCTCTTACTTTATAGTTTTTTGTTGTTATCATAGATTTTTTATATTTTCTGTGAGTTTTATGTGCAGTTACTTCAACAACAATGGTTTTATCCATTTTGTCGCTTACAACTGTACCTTGTTTAACTTTTTTAGGCATTTCATTATTTCCTTTTGTTTAACCTATACATTTAATTCTTTTTGTCTTAAAACAGTTTTGATTCTTGCGATAGTTTTTTTAGTTTCTTTGATTTGCGCAGGATTTTCCAACTGATTCATTTTGTTATGCTTCATTCTAAGTGAAAAAAGCTCTTTTTTAAAGTTTAAAACTAATTCTTTTAGTTCTTCAACTGTTTTATCTTTAATTTCTTGAAGTTTCATTATTATCACCTATTTCTCTACTATTCTTACTTTTACAGGTAATTTTTGAGCAGCAAGTTCAAGTGCTCTAATCGCATCTTCTCTTACGCCATATTCCAATTCGAATAACATTCTTCCAGGCTTAACAACAGCTACCCAGTATTCAGGGTTACCTTTACCTTTACCCATACGAGTTTCAGCAGGTTTTGCTGTAATTGGTTTATCTGGGAATATTTTAATCCAAACATTACCACCACGCTTGATTTGTCTTGTCATTGCACGACGAGCAGCTTCTATTTGTCTGCTTGTAATCCAAGCTGGTTCAGTTGTTTGCATCCCATAAGATCCAAACTCAAGAACTGTTCCTCTTGTTTCAGACCCCTTCATATTGCCCTTCATTTTTTTTCTGAATTTTGTTTTTTTAGGCATTAACATTTTGATTTTGCTCCTATTATTCCTTTAGCTCGACTTACGCTTCGCTTGTTTGTGTTTCATCAGTACGCTTTCTTCTTGAAGCGCCTCTTGTATTATCTTTTGCAGGATTGCCTGCTTTTTTTGATTTAACGTTTTGATCAGCTTTTTCGCCAGGCATTAAGTCACCTTTAAATACCCAAACTTTAACACCGATTTTACCCATTACAGTGTCTGCTTCAGCAAAACCGTATTGAACGTCTGCTCTTAAAGTTTGAAGAGGAATTCTTCCTTCTTTAGCCCATTCGCTTCTTGCGATTTCAGCACCACCTAAACGACCAGATACCATAACTTTGATACCTTGAACGCCTGAGCGCATTGTTCTTTGCATTGATTGTTTCATAGCACGTCTGAACGCGATACGTTTTTCAAGTTGTAATGCAATGTTTTCAGCAACTAATTGAGCATCAGCATCAATTCTTGCTACTTCTACAACGTCGATTGTTACGTTTGTATTTTTAATTAAATTTGAAACTGCTGTTCTTAGATCGTCAATACCTTGACCACCTCTACCAACAACTATACCAGGTTTTGCTGTTACAACTGTGATACCAACATTTTGTGCTTTTCTAGCGATATTAATTCTTGATACACCAGCTGTGTATAGTTTCTTTTTTATGAATTTTCTGATTTGAGCGTCTTGAGCAATGTTTTGCGCATATTGTTTTTTATTAGCAAACCATGTGCTTACCCAAGGTTCAATTATACCTACTCTAAATCCGGTTGGATGCGTTTTCTGTCCCAATGTTCTTCTCCTAGTTTTTCGTTAATTTCAATGTTAAGTGTGCTGTTCTTTTGAATCTTTTATACATTCTGCCTTGAGCACGCGGTCTAACTCTTTTATAAGTAGCCGCCTCATCAGCGAAGATTTCAGATATCTTAAGAACATCAGGTGTTGCGCCAAATTTTTCTGAAGCGTTAGCGATTGCTGCATTTAAGTTTTGTTCAACAACTCTTGCCGCAAAATATGGCATAAACTTAAGCATTTTTTGAGCTTCTACTGCACCTTTACCTCTTACAAGGTTGATGACACGTCTAAGCTTTCTTGCTGTCATTTTTATATCTGTTTGTTTAGCTATTGCTTGTTGCATTTCTATATTTCCTTATGCTTATTTTCTTTTTGCTGTTTTGTCTTGTCCAGCGTGGCCTTTGTATGTTCTTGTTACTGCAAATTCGCCAAGCTTGTGACCTACCATTTGTTCAGTTACATAAACTGGAACATGAGTTTTACCGTTATGAACAGCAATTGTATGACCAAGCATATCAGGTGCTATCATAGACGCTCTAGACCAAGTTTTAATAACTTTCTTTTCTTGAGTCTCGTTTAATTTATCGATCTTTTTTTGCAAAGATTCGTGAATATATGGACCTTTTTTTAGTGAGCGAGCCATTTATTTATCTTCTCCTATTATTTTTTTCTTCTTCTTACAATTAGCTTAGATGAAGCTTTTTTCTTGTTTCTAGTTTTTCTACCAAGAGCTGGTTTACCCCAAGGTGTTTTCGGGTTACCACCAGGTCCTGTTTTACCTTCACCACCACCGTGTGGGTGATCAACTGGGTTCATAGTAACACCACGAACTGTAGGTTTAATACCTAAGTGGCGGTTTCTACCAGCTTTACCAGTTTTTAGGTTTTTGAATTCTGAATTACCTAAAACGCCAATTGTTGCAGAACATTCTTTTCTCACCATTCTCATTTCTGAAGATGGAAGCTTAAGGGTAACATAGTCACCTTCTTTAGCCATTAATTGAGCGCCCATACCAGCTGAGCGAACCATTTTACCACCTCTTTTTGGTGACAATTCAATGTTGTGTACCATTGTACCTAGAGGAATAGCTTCTAGTGGAAGCGCGTTTCCTACTTTGATATCAGCATCAACACCAGCTAGCACTGTATCGCCAACTTTCAAATGTTCCGGAGTTAGGATATATCTTTTCTCACCATCAGCATAAGCAATTAATGAGATTCTAACGTTTCTGTTTGGATCATATTCAACAGTTTTAACAAAACCAATGATACCTACTTTGTCTCTTTTGAAGTCAATCATACGGTATGCTTGTTTGTGTCCACCACCAATATGTCTTGTTGTTATTCTTCCTGTATTGTTTCTACCACCTGATTTTCTTAAAGGCTTTAATAGAGATTTTTCAGGAGCTACTTTTGATAGTTCTGAATAATCAGGTCTTGTCATTCCTCTTTGAGCAGGTGAAGTTGGATTAATTTTGCGAGTCGCCATTGTCTACACTCCTGTCAATTCTTCAATTGGTTCGCCAACAATTGTAACAATTGCTTTTTTACCAGATTGAGTTCTACCGAACTTTAATCCCATTCTCTTTTGGTGAGATGGCATATAAATAGTTCTTACTTTCTTAACTTTGCGATTTGGATAAGCTAACTCAATTGCTTGAGCTATCTCAACTTTTGTAGCATCTTTTGATACTTCAAATGTATATACATTATTAGCTACAATTGCCATTGATTTCTCAGTGATAATTGGCTTTCTAATAATATCAAATAGTCTTTCCTTATTTGTTCTTGTGCTAGCCATTATTTTACCAGCCTTTCAGTGATTTCATTTACTGCAGCTTCTGCTACAATTACTGTGTTCGCTTCGATTAAATCTTTAACGTTTAAGTTTGTTGGTAACAACAATCTAACGTTAGCAAGGTTTCTTGCGCTTAGTTCAAGATTTTTGTTCTCATCAAGTCTTGTATCAGCAATGATAAGAATTTTACCTTCAGCTTTAAGATCCTTTAAGATTTTAACCATATTTTTTGTTTTTGCTTCACTTAACTCAGAGAAGTCTTTTATTATAGTCATAGCTTCTAATTTTGCAGATAATGCAGATCTTAGAGCTAATTTTCTAACTTTTTGTGGAAGAGCTGTTTCATAGCTTCTTGGTTTTGGTCCAAAGATTACGCCACCACCAGCGAATAATGGTGATCTGATTGAACCTGCTCTAGCACGGCCAGTACCTTTTTGTTTCCAAGGTTTTCTACCGCCACCTCTAACTTCTGCTCTTGTTTTTGTACAAGCAGAACCTTGACGAGCATTGTTTAATTGTCTTTTTAAAGCTAGGTGCATTACGTGGATATTTGGTTCAACACCAAATACGTTGCCGTCTAGTTTTAATTCGCCAACAGCAGAACCTGTTGTGCTTAATATTTTTACTGTTTGTGATTTTGATTTTTCAGCCATGATTTACCTCTAATTCCATTTAGTTCTAGAAGGTTTAACTGTAACTAGTTTTCCTTCAGGACCAGGAACCGCGCCCTTGATAAGTAATATATTTTTTTCAGCATCTACTCTAACTACTTTTAATTTAGTTACAGTCACTTTTTCGTTACCCATATTACCTGCCATCTTTTTGCCTTTAACAACTCTACCAGGAGTTGTACCAGCACCGATTGAACCAGGTTCTCTGTGGTTTTTAGAACCGTGAGCCATTGGTCCACGTCCAAAATTCCATCTCTTAACTGTACCTTGGAAACCTTTACCGATTGATTTACCTGTAACGTCAACTTTTTGAGTTTCAGCCAAGATAGATAGGTCGATAGTTTGTCCTACTGTATAGTCTTGTGGGTTTTCTACTCTAAATTCTTGAAGATGTCTGAAATTTTCAAGATTATTCTTTTTGAAATGACCGATTTGCGCTTTTGATAAATGCTTTTCTTTAGCGGAAACTGTGCCCACTTGAATCGCATTGTAACCATCAGTTTCTACCGATTTAACTTGCGTTACAACTGTAGGGTCAACTTTAATTACCGTTACCGGTATGCATAGACCTTGTTCGTCGTAAATTTGTGTCATTCCAAGTTTTTGTCCAATAACACCTAATGTCATTTTTTACCTTTCTGTTGTGAGAGCTTGCGTCTCTTTTTGTATCATTCGGCTTTGTTTAATTTTAAACTCCGCCTTATGCTAGATCACATTCATATTCAATTTTTGATTGTGTTAAGCTTTAGCCTACAGTTTGATTTCGATATCAACACCTGATGGAAGATCCATGCGTGTTAATTCTTCTGTAGTTTGTTGTGTTGGTTCATAGATATCTATGATTCTTTTGTGTGTTCTCATTTCAAAATGCTCACGAGATTTTTTATCAACGTGTGGTGATCTTAGAACACAATATACTCTACGTTTTGTAGGTAGAGGAATAGGCCCTGCTACTTGAGCATCAGTTCTTTTCGCTGTGTCAACGATTTTTTGAGCACTTAAGTCGATTAACTGGTGATCATAAGCCTTTAGGCATACTCTTATTCTTTGTCTTTTTGCTGTACTTGTCATTTATTTTGCCTTACTTCTTCTAGTTATATTAGCATAGTTAACTGTATAATAAACAAAATTGCACGTCAACACTAAATTTTTTGAATTCTTATAAATTTGTTACAATACTTTAAAATCAATATATTAATGCTATTATATCTATATGTTTAAATTCGTTGCAATTTTCATAGGAGGCGGACTGGGAGCTTGCTCTAGATACCTTTTAAGCACTCATTTCACAAACTTGTTTCCATTTTTCCCACTTGGAACACTTTTTGTAAATGTCCTTGGAAGCTTTATTTTAGGGCTTTCTTATGCCTTATTCTTAGAAAAAATTGCAATTCAAAGTGAGTATCAAGCCTTTATAACAATAGGCTTTTGTGGCGCCCTCACAACATTTTCGGCATTTTCATTGGATGTTTGGAATTTATTTTTAGAGGGGCATATTTTAAAAGGTATTATATATGTAATGCTTAATTTAATTTTAACGCTATTAGCACTTGGCGCGGGGGTATTCATTGCAAAACAATTCTAATAAAAAAAGAATAATATTTGTTGGTATGCCAGATATGGCAACATTGTGCTTGTTAAAGTTACACAAACAAGGTTTTAATATAGTGGGCGTTATCCCGCCACCAAGCGATAATCCATCCGCTGTTAGTTTTATAAATTTTGCAAAATCATTAAATTTAAATGTTATTGAATATAAAAATAAAAAAGATGTAAATAGTAGCGACATTATTGAAAAAATTAAGGCGCTTAAGGCTGATATTGGGGTGATTTGCTCTTTTGATGCGTTATTATCTAAAGAATTTTTATCTAGCACAAAATGCGGGTATATAAACGCTCACCCGTCACATCTTCCTCATTACAGGGGGGCAAACCCATATTTCCATATAATAAATAATGGTGAAATGCAAAATGCCATTACGCTTCATTTTGCTGATGAAAAATTTGACACTGGAAATATTATTTTCCAAAAAGGTTATACATTATTAAAGCATGAAACAATTGGCACGATATTTAACCGCTCAAATTATATGGCAGCTGATATGCTGATTGAAGTTTTATCATACTTTGAAACAACAGGGGAAATTAAAAGCAAAGAGCAACCAGTGGGTGATTTCATTAAAGCCAGCAAGGTTAATACCGAACAAAGGATAAATTTTAATACAGGTGCTGTTCAAATTGAAAGATTAATTAGAGCATGCAATCCGTATTACAGCAGTTATGCCATCCACAAGGGCATTGTTGTTAAATTTTATGATATTGATTACAAACTAGAAAATCATAACCTTGAAGCGGGCGTGATTACAAAAATAACAAAGGATTATATTGAAATAAGCGTAAAAGATGGCTACATATACCCAAGAGTGCTTCAAAATGGAAGCTATGGCGTGTTTGACATAAAACGCTTTATTGAAATATTTAAACCACAAATCGGAGAAAGGTTTGAATAATGGACAAACTACATTTTTTAACAGCTGGAATACCCGCATGCGCCAAGGACTACTCTCAAGCATTTTCAAAACTTGAAGACTTGGGGCTTGATGGACTAGAAATTGAATTTGTGCATGGCGTTAGAATGAGCGATAAAACTCAAGAAATAGTCTTAAACAATAAAAAAGATTTAATTTTAACAAGCCATGGGCCATATTATATAAACCTCAATTCTAAAGAAGAAGAGAAAATCACAGCAAGTATAAATAGAATATTAGATACAGCTAGAATGGGTAAAAAACTTGGTGTGTATTCTATAACATACCATGCCGGCTTTTACATGGGCGCAAGTGCTGAAAAAACTTTTGATACTATATTAAAAGGACACAAAGAAATTGTTGAGGTTTTAAAAGAAGAGAATAATGACATTTGGATTCGCCCAGAAACCACAGGCAAAAAAAGTCAATGGGGAAGTATTGATGAAATTATAAAATTATGCAAAAACTTTGATAATGTCCTTCCTTGTGTAGATTTCTCACACATTCACGCTAGAGAAAATGGAAAATATAATACATATGATGAGTTTTGTGAAGTGTTAGATAAAATCTCTAAAGGCCTTGGAGAAAAAGCTATTAACAATTTCCATGCTCATATAGCAGG
This sequence comes from uncultured Gammaproteobacteria bacterium, assembly GCA_964371485.1. Taxonomy (GTDB): domain Bacteria; phylum Cyanobacteriota; class Vampirovibrionia; order Gastranaerophilales; family Gastranaerophilaceae; genus CAYJMX01. The sequence continues at coordinate 13,237 of CAYJMX010000017.1, forward strand.
GATAGCATATTCAGATAAAGGTGAAAAGCATCACTTGAACCTTGAAGATAGTGATATGAACTATAAAGATTTAATTAAAGCACTGAAAAGCTTTGGCGTAAAAGGTGCGGTGATTTGCGAAAGTCCAAATATTGAAATAGATTGCAGACTCTTAAAAGACTATTACAATTCTTTGTAGTTAGACAAAAAAAACTGTTTATGTTATAAATCAAGCAAAGAACTTAAGAAGGATTTTAAAATGTTAACATTTTTATACGTAATTAATATAGCTTCAGCGTTATTATTAATTTTATTTATACTACTACACTCACCAAAAGGCGATGGAGTAGCTTCAATAGGTTCTGCTAGTCAACTTTTCTCTTCACAAAAAAGTGCAGAAAAAGGCTTGAATAAAATTACTTACACTTTGGCTGGTACTTTTATTGTATCAACTTTAATTTTAAGCTACGGCATTATAAAGTAAGCTTGTAAATAAAACTTTAAGCAATATTTAATAATAACTACGCCTTTGGCTTAGTTATTATCAGGCTTTTTAACAGAAAGTGTTCTATTCTCATTAACCGCAGCACGACATGCGCGAATTCTATCTTTAACTTCATCATCAAGCTTGTTGCCCCAAGTTAATCTATCAACATATGTAGTGTTGATCTTAACGGCATTTTCAAACAAGCCAAGCTCATCTAATATTTCTTTAATTTGAGCATAATCATATGTGTAATTTCTTTTAGTATTATACGAAAGTGTTTCACCAGTGTTTGCTACAATATCTTTTCCACCTTCATCAAAATACAATCTGAACACAGAGCGCAAGTCCTGAATTTCAGACTGCATAGTGCTTATAGCGCTTTGTAGTCTTAGATATCTTTCAAAGAGGTATCTAATGTTTGGAATTTGAGATTTCTGCCAAGCATATTTTTCATAATACATATTTTTTAATGCCGGATAGCATTTTGCAAGACCCATCGCATCTGCCATCGCCCTATGTCTTGTGTCAAATTCCACATTAAAAGTATTCATCATCGAAGTTAATCCGCTTGATTCTACTTGAGGATAAAGCTCTTTATACATAACTTGAGTATCAATGTGGTTATTAACAAAAGGACGAGATAACACACGCTTTGAAGCGTAGTTTAAAAATGTATAATCAAATATAGCGTTATGCGCAACTATTGGAGCATCTCCAATAAATTCAAAAATTTGATTGTACGCATCAAGTTCTTTTGGGGCATCAGCTAGATCTTCATCTTTAATACCGTGCACCATTTGAGCAGATCTTTTAATAGGAATTTCAGGGTTAACCAACAATTCAAAAGTATCAATTATTTCGCCATCTTTTAATTTAACGCCAGCAAATTCAATTATTCTCTCTTTTGAAAAATCAAGCCCTGTTGTTTCAACGTCTACTACTACTTCTATTAAATTCTCTTGCATTTGTATTCCTATCTGTATAAAAAAATGATATCACAAAAGCTATTTTTTGTATTGTACTTTATTTCTTTTTGATGGTTCTAAAAAATTTGCCTTTTGATTAATGGCATCATCAAGCCTATTAACCTTGTGCGACAAGCGCTTTAGCTCCTGCGCATCCATTTTTGCTTTTTCAACAGCATCATCGGCTTCTTTTACTTTATTTATAGCATCCCCGCCGGCTTGAAGAGCGTTTGTTATACTGTTTGTATTAATCTTATCTGTGAACTGTTCCATAGCATAGAACGCTTTTAGCATCCACTTACTTGAAGCAAAAAGATGAGACAGCCTTAATGTGTCTTTTGAAACAATAGCAA
>CAYJMX010000018.1:0-10304 GCA_964371485.1 uncultured Gammaproteobacteria bacterium
AAAGTTTATGATGATAAATGTTAAACTTTTTATTATGCAATATGAATTAATTTCAGAATATCTAAGTTATCTTGAAGTAGAGCGCTCGTTAAGCAAAAATACAATAGAAGCCTACAGAAGAGACATTTTTGCATTTTTTGAATATCTGCAAAATGAGCAAAATGTTCTTGAAATAGATGAAATAAAAAGACAAAATTTTAGCTCTTATAATAGATTTTTATCAGTCAATGGAATATCTAGCACAACTATAGTTAGAAAAATAGCTTCCTTGAAAGGCTTTTTTAGATACCTTTGTCTTAATGATTTTTTGTCCAAAAACCCTTCAAGCAGTGTGTCTATTCCAAAAGTGACAAAAAAACTGCCAAAGGTTATATCTGTATCTGAAATTGAAGAGCTATTATCAAGCGAGCTAGATGTAGAAAAAAAAGCATTGTTTGAGCTTTTTTATGCTACAGGTTTAAGAGTGTCAGAGCTTGTAGATTTAGAGTTAAATAATGTTGATTTTAATACAAAGATTTTAAAAACAAGAGGGAAGGGATCAAAGGAAAGAATTGTTCCCATCGGAAAAAAGGCGCTTGAAGCCTTAAGTGCGTATTTAAAGCAAAGAGAGATAATCATTCTTAATAATTCGCTAAATTCTGATAAATATCTTTTTATAAAACAAAACGGGAAAAGGATTTCAAGGCAATATGTGTATTCTTTTATAAAATCTTTGGGTAAAAAAATACAAAAAGACATATCTCCACATACGATTCGCCATTCTTTTGCAACGCATCTGCTTGAAAATGGGGCAGATTTAAGAATTGTGCAGGAATTATTGGGGCACTCAAATATTGTAACCACACAACTTTATACCCATATAAGCAAAAAAAGACTTAAAGAAGTCTATTTTGCGATTAATAATTAAATTAAAATTTTATTTAGTTTAATGAAATTGTGAAAGTTTCTTCACTTTCATCTTCATTTGTAACTTTTGCGCTCATTTCACTAGCGTGTGCGCCATCAAAAATATAAGTACGCTCAGGCATATCTTTATCTTTTGCCATTTCTACTGACGCGATTTCACCACTTTCATAGTGATATTTTTCAGTAATTTTTTTGCCCCTATCATCTGAAACCATTACAGCTTTAAGCTCTTGAGTTTCAGTATCAAAATGTATTACTTTTTTAAGACTTGCTTTATCATCATTGTTTCTTGATAAGAATGATTTTGGATTGCCGTTTTTATCTAGTACAACTGTTGCTGCTACATCGCCTGTTTTAGAGTTATGAACGCTGAAGTGTGACATGAAGTGTTCACCTTCAACTTTGCTGAATTTTACTTTTAGCGCGATGTTTTTCTTGCTGTTTTCTCTTGCGTCATACGTCACAAATTCAACTTCATCATCGCCTGCTAGTGTTAGACTTGCAATTTTTTCATCAGCAGCATTGTATCTATCGATTGTTCTTGTACCGTCTTTGTTTGTCTGTATATCATATAATTTTATTTTGCCATCAGCACGAGTGTGAGTACCATCTGGATGTGCTTCAGCTGCAATATATAATTCATCTATTTGACTCTTAACTCTATCAAGTCTTGGTAGTAAGTTATCTTGAACTAGCGGCTTGATTGTTTCTTCAAAATTGCTTTTATATTCTTGAGCGTTTTTTTCAACTTTTTTTGATTCAACATTTTTAATGTGGTCTTCTTTTTTCTCAACTGCTTCTTGAAGAGTTGTCTTGTCTTCAGAAACTAATTCTTCAACAAGATTAGCACCAGCTGCAGCTGTGAAAACTGCTGCGCCTAATTTAGCGTCAGCTTTAAGGTTTTCAGCCAATGTTGGGCCCTTGTTTGCAACGTCTTGAACTACTTCTTGAGCACTATCAGCCACTGTGCTTGCTACTTCTTTTGCTTTCTTGCCGGCTTTTTTACCTGCTTCAGTTGCAACTTCGGCTGCTTTTTTGCCACCGTCTTTACCTACAAGGTTTGATAATTTCTTTTTAATTCCACCCGCTACAAGCTTTGGACCGAATTTTTTAATACCATAGAATACACCAAAAGCAACGGCAACTTTCGCACCAAAGCCAAGAACCGACTTAACAAGTGGGTTCATTGGTTTCTTTTCTGTGCCAGCATCTTTTTTAAAGCTGTCTTGAGCTGGTTGCTCAAGATTTTTCACTGGCATCTGTGGCTGTGTTTCATTAGTAGATTGCACAGCAGGTGCTTGTGGTTGCGTATTTGGCCCAATATTTGGGACATTAAAATTTAAATATGGATTATTATTTGTGCTTTGCGGATTCATATTTTTCCCTTAGGTTATGATTATATAACGCAAAAAAATGGAAAAAATTGCGCCATGCATTGTGTTTTAACGTAAAAATACACAAAACTTAACATAGCTTTGTGTATTTTAATTTTATATAACTTTTAAAAAATTATCTGTTTTTTGGATTTAAAAACTCAGGGATATCTAACAAGCTGCTTGTTGAAGTTGGTTCAACACTTGCTGGAGTTTCGCTGATGTGCGTTGTAGCTGTTTGCGTGCTAACTGGAGTGCTTGGAGCAGATGTCATTGAAGAAAGACCTAAACCAGTTGTTCCAGCTGAACCAAAGAAGCTTGCTGCAGATAATTTGTTATCATCTTTAGCAGCTACAATGTCGCCGCTTTTCATTTCAAAGCCAGTAGCAATGATTGTAATCATAATCTCGCCTTGAATTCTATCATCGATCACAGAACCAAACATAATGTTAGCATCTTCTGATACTGCGTCATGGATGATGCTAGCTGCTTCATCAACTTCGATAAGAGTCATATCTGGGCCACCAGTTACGTTGAAGATAATTCCAGTAGCGCCATTGATTGAAGTTTCTAATAATTTAGAATTAATAGCTTCTTTTGCCGCTTCAACCGCTCTACCTTCACCTGATGCTTTACCAATACCCATAAGAGCCGAACCAGATGATTGCATAACCTCTTTAACATCGGCAAAGTCAACGTTGATTAAACCAGGAACTGTAATGATATCCGAGATACCTTGTACACCACATAGTAGAACTTCATCAACGATATCAAAAGCATCTCTCATTGTGATTTTTCTGTCAATTACTTCAATTAGTTTATCGTTAGGGATAACAATTAAAGCATCAACGTTTTCTTGTAATTTTTCTAAGCCTTGTAACGCTTGTGACATACGTCTTTTGCCTTCAAATCTGAAAGGCTTTGTTACAACACCAATTGTAAGAGCGCCAAGCTCTTTAGCAATTTTAGCAACGATAGGAGCAGCACCAGTACCTGTTCCGCCACCCATACCAGCTGTTACAAACACCATATCTGAGCCATCAAGAGCTACTAATAAATCTTCTCTAGATTCTTCAGCTGCTTTTTCACCGATTGAAGGGTTTCCACCAGCACCAAGACCAGAGGTTAATTTCGAACCAAGTTGAATTTTCTTTGTAGCATTAGACATATCAAGAACTTGAGCATCTGTATTCATTGCCCAGAATTCAACTCCAGATAATCCTGCTTTTATCATTCGATTAACAGCGTTTCCGCCACCGCCACCTACACCAATAACTTTGATGTTAGCGTGATTTGAGTAGTTTCCGTAATCAGATGTTGTTCTATCATAACTGTCTAATTTAAACTTTTCCACTTGAGTAAGCCCCCGATTTAATATGTGTTTATTTAATATAATTTACTATATTTTAAAAAATAATATATGTAAAGTATTCCTAATCTAATTATGGACTAATGTTAAGATAATATCAAATTATTTCAATATATTAACTTAATATATTTTTATAATTCGCAAGAATTAGTTATATTCTATATGAGAAATCGCTTCAAATTAAGATTGTATAAATATTTTGACTAATGCTAAAAAAAAATAGATAATAAACAAGTTAGAAGTAGTAACAATATTTATAAGGAGATGGCCGATGAACTATGTTCCAGAGCAAGGAAAAACATTAACAAAAGAACAAATCAAGCAAATTATTTGCGAACAAGACGTACAGTTTTTAAAATTACAATTCGTTGACATTAACGGTAATGTAAAGAATTTATCTGTGCCAGCAACCCAAGTTGATAAAGTTTTAAATAATGAATGCATGCTTGATGGTTCATCTATTAAAGGATTTAGATCTATTGAAACATCTGATATGTATTTTTATCCAGACCTTTCAACTTTCACTCTACTTCCTTGGAGAAAAGCAGAGGGAAGAGTTGCAGCAAGAATTATTTGTGACATCCACGATGCTGATGGAACGCCATTTGAAGGTTGCCCACGTTGCAACTTAAAAAGAGTTATTAAAGAAGCATCTGATATGGGCTACTCGCTAAACGTTGGTCCTGAGGCGGAATTTTTCTTATTCAAAAGAGATGAAATGGGTATTCCAACACTAGAAACTCACGATACTGCTGGATATTATGATGTAGGTCCAGATGACAAAGGTGAAAATGTTAGAGCTGAAATGGTTGAAACTTTAACAAACATGGGTTTTGAAATTGAAGCATCTCACCACGAAGTGGCAGAAGGCCAGCACGAAATCGATTTTAAATACGCTGATGCGCTAACTACAGCTGATAATGTTGTGACATTTAAATATGCTGTAAAAGCAGTTGCAGCAAAGCATGATCTGCATGCTACATTTATGCCAAAACCAATTTTTGGAATTAATGGTTCAGGCATGCATTGTAATATTTCATTATTTAAAGATGGCAAAAATGCTTTTTATGATGAGAGCGCGCCTTATCAATTATCTAAAGAAGCTACAAACACAATTGCTGCTTTACTTGATAGTGTAAAAGACTTCACAGCTGTTACAAACCCGCTTGTAAATAGCTATAAGCGTCTTGTTCCAGGCTATGAAGCTCCTGTTTATCTGGCTTGGTCACTAGCTAATCGTTCTGCTTTAATCAGAGTTCCAGCTAAACGTGGTAATGCTACAAGGGTTGAACTTCGTTCACCAGATCCTACTTGCAACCCATACTTAGTATTTGCAATTCTTTTAACAGCAGCAATTGAAGGTATTAAAAACAATATGACACCACCTGCTCAAAGAGAAGAAAATATTTATGAAATGACAGAAAAAGAGATGAAAGACAAAGGCATTACGGCTCTTCCTGGTTCATTAAATGAAGCGTTATATAATATGAAAAATTCTGCTCTTGTTAAAAAAGCACTAGGCGAGCACATCTTTAACGAGTTCTTAACTGCTAAAACAAAAGAGTGGGACGCGTATAGACTGCAAGTTACAGAGTGGGAACTTGAAAGATATATTTAATAATATAGATATATAAAATTAAACGGCGCTTCTATGAGGCGTCGTTTTTTTATGCAAGTACTGTGAAGTCTTCTGTAGGGACGCTAAGGTGTGTTCCAAGGGAGCTTTGAGCTGTAAGTTTCCTTGTGGCATCTGTACTTTCTTCGACTTGTCTTATGTTTTTGAGCATTTTCTTCTCGTTAAGCCCTAAATCTGTAAATGTAAAATCTTCTGATGGCTGTCTAAACCCTTTGACAACAAGCATTCCGTCTTTATCTGTATAAGAATCAATATTAAAATACGAAAAAATTTCCCCAAAATTGTTGGTTTCAATGGCTTCTTTTAAATCTTTTTTAATATTTTCAACCTTAAGTTGGACTTCTTTTCTTGAAAATATTCTTGCATCCCATTTTCTATCAGCGTGGACTTTTCCATTTGTTAAATATTCAATTACATTATCTATGTGCTTAAGGGGGATCTTGCCATTGTTTTTATATCCTTGAACCTCAGTTATGTAGCCTCCTTCTTCTTGGAGCCCTAATTTTGGCACTCTATTCTCCATATAAATATGAAAATTCCCCTCTTGAAGGTGATAATCAGCGTAGAAGTTTTTTGTGCACCAAGTAGGGCAAGATAAAACCATCAGTCTTTTAACATTTTTGTTAAAATTTTCTGGGTCATTTTCTTCTGATGGGATGTTAATCCATCCTGTATGTGTTTCATCAAGGCTTTCCTCTTTTGATAGATACTCGCTTAGAAGATTTTTTTCATAAATTTTTCCTACATCAAAACCGGCTTTTGAATTTATTGCAAGGGTATTTTCTATTTCATCTAATGTTTTAGCTAGAATTTTTTCATCAAAAACTGGCGGCGCTTTATCATTTGTCCTGTCTAAGTCTTTTGTAATTGAGCTTAAAATGAGTAGTCTTGTTGTTTGAGGGCACTGTTTTGTATACATATTCCAGTTATATATCATATTTGCCCTGTGCGTGTATGCTCTATCGTCTTTGGTTTTATAATCTTTTTTAAAGATAGCATCGCACTTTTTTCTTGCCCAATTTTGAAGATCTTCATTTTTATTAAATTTTTCAATTGGTGCTTTAAATTTTTCAACACAAGCTAAATCAAATGAGTTAAACTCATTTTTTTTCATTGCACCAAAACTAACACTATCGCTTAACATTGGTTTAAGCATAGGTTTTATCGGGTTTGTCCTAACGCAACTTTTTTGGTTCCTACCATCATATATGTTTGAAAATGAAATTTTCATATACATATAAAACGCTCAGAAAATAAATTTTGCTAGCTTATTTTAGGGCATCTGCTCCAGATACAACTTCATTAAGTTCTTGCGTGATTTGAGCCTGACGAGCCTTGTTGTAATCAATTGTAAGCACTCTTATCATCTCTGCTGCGTTATTTGTAGCGGCGCTCATCGCTGTCATTCTGCTTGCAAGTTCTGATGCGTTCGCTTCAAGTAGCGCTTGGAATATAACGTTTGCGATATACATAGGAACAACTTTTTGCAAAATTGTATTAACATCTGGAATGAATTCCGTAAGTGGGCACAGAGCGTGAGAGCTTGTTTGTTTTTCAACCTTGTGCTCATCATCAAATTCTTTTTTGTTAAATTCTTTTAATTCAACAGGTAAAAGTGTCCACTTTTCAACCTTATAGGTCATCATGTTTTGATATCTTGTTGTTATAAGTTCAATTTTATCAATCTCGCCTTTAACATACTCATCGGCCAAATCTCTTGCAAAAGCCAATGAATTAGCGCCATCTGGGTTATCCATAACTTCTGTGTACACTTCAACTATTTCAAAACCAAGTGTTCTTGCTGCGTTTCTAAGTGGAGCATATGTTTTTTGACCAGCTAGATATAATTTTACCTTTTTGCCATTTGCAATTGCTTTTTTAATTTCTTTTAAAGTAAATCTAACAATATTTGTACTATAAGCACCAGCTAGACCCTTGTTTGATGACATAACAGCAAAACCAATTGTATTTATAGGGCGCTCTTCTAATAGTTTTGGATAATTATCAATAGCGTGCTTTGTTTTAATTGGTGCAAAACCGCTGTGTGCCACAGAATGATAGACTTTATCGAACATCTTAAACAATTCAAAAGTAAAAGGGCGTGACATTTTAACGGCATTTTCAGCTTTTTTAACCTTAGCTGCTGCTACCATCTTCATCGCTCTTGTTATCTTTTGAGTGTTTTGAATACTTGTTATTCTATCTTTTATGTTTCTTAAATTAGCCACAATTAATCCTTTTTAAATATGCTAGTTTTGAAATTATTAAGCTGTGTTTTTAAATCGTTCTTGTCTGAATCTTCTAATCCAGCACCTTCATTTAATTTTTGCTCTAAAGATGCCATATTCGCTGCAAAATATTCAAACCACTCATCTTTAAATCTTGTGATGTCTAGGTTTTCAACATCATCTAAGAAGCCTTCATTACCAGCGAACAGAATTGATACCTGTTGAGCTACTGATAGTGGCTTGTATTGTGGTTGAATAAGAACTTGTGTTAGTTTTTCACCTTTTAAAAGTTGAGCACGAGTTGCAGCATCAAGGTCAGATGCGAATTGAGCGAATGCCGCTAGTTCGCGGTATTGTGCTAAGTCTAGTCTTAATTGACCTGCTACTTGCTTAATAGCTTTTGTTTGAGCCGCACCACCTACACGAGAAACCGAAATACCCGCGTTAATCGCTGGTCTTTGACCAGAGTTAAATAGGTTTGATTCTAGGAAGATTTGCCCATCAGTGATTGAAATAACGTTTGTTGGAATGTACGCTGATACGTCCCCTGCTTGAGTTTCAATGATAGGTAACGCTGTGATTGAACCACCACCTAGTTCATCAGATAATTTACAAGCACGCTCTAGTAGTCTTGAGTGAAGATAGAATACATCCCCTGGATACGCTTCACGTCCTGGAGGTCTTCTTAAAAGTAGTGACATCGCACGGTATGCTTGAGCGTGTTTTGTTAAATCATCATAAATAATTAAAACGTGTTTTCCAGCGTCTAGAAATTCTTCCGCTATAGAACAGCCCGCAAATGGAGCGATATATTGGCTTGGTGCTGATTCATTAGCACAAGCTGATACGATGATTGTATAATCCATCGCGTTATTTTCTTCTAATTTTTTAGCTAATTGAGCGATTGTTGAAGTTTTTTGACCAATTGCAACATAGATACAGATAACATCTTGTCCTTTTTGGTTCAAGATAGTGTCAATTGCGATGGCTGTTTTACCTGTTTGTCTATCGCCAATAATTAATTCCCTTTGGCCACGACCAATTGGAGTTAAAGCATCAATTGCTGTAAGACCCGTTTGAAGTGGCTCGTGAACTGATTTTCTTGTGATAATCCCTGGTGCTACACGTTCGATTGGACGAGTTTTTGTAGAGTGGATTTCGCCTTTACCATCTAATGGTGCGCCTGTCGGGTCGATTATTCTTCCCATCATAGCATCCCCTACTGGAATAGATGCGATTTGTCCAGTTGCTTTTACTTTCATACCTTCTTTAATTTTTGTATAATCGCCTAAAATTACAACACCAACGTTGTCTTCTTCTAGGTTTAAGGTGATACCTAAAGTAGCTAGTCCATCATCAAATTCAACAAGCTCTGAGGACATTACATTTTTAAGTCCGTATATTCTTGCAATACCATCTGATATTTCTATTACTGTTCCTACATTTTCAATTTCAAGAGTGCCTTGATAATTTTCAATTTTCGATTTAATTATCGCACTTATCTCTGAACTATTTATTGATGATGTCATTTTTCACCTTCCTTTTACGCTTTTTTCAGTTTATTAAATTTTGCCCTAAGACTTAAATCGATGATATTATCTTCAATTTGAATGATAAATCCTGCTATTAAGTCCGTATTTATTGAATAATCAATTTTTATATTTTTTGAAAATTTCACATTTAATTTGTGATTTAAATCATGTTTCTCACTATCTGTAAGTTCAACTGCTGATTCAACAGTTGCTCTTATGATGTCTTTTTTCTTTTCAAATTCATGCTTATAAACATCACAAATTGTAGGTAATATTTTTAATCTAGAATTGTCAATTAAAACATACATTAAATTAATAATTTCATTATCAATTTTGTTCTCAAAAAGCTCTTTAAATGTTTGTTTTTTCTCTATAACATTTATAACAGGGTGCTCAATAAAGCTTTTAAATTCTTGATTTTCTTTCATCAATTTAGAAATGTCTTCAAGATTTTGAGAAAAATCTTTGCCTTCAAGCTTTAATAGCGCTTGAGCGTATCTTTTTGCTGGTTTTAAACTTTTTGTATCTAAACTTTGCATTATATTTTTGTTCCATCTAAATTATCAATTTGTTCAATACTTTTGTGTATTAAATATCTGTGTGTATCATCGTTAAGCATAGATATAACTTCATTTTTAGCCATATCCACGCAACTGTGATAAATATTATCAACAATTGTACCTTGTGTTTTTTTGGCTATTGCTTCACCCGTTTTTTTGGTCTTTGAAATAATCTCTTCTTGCTTGAATTTGCCTTTTTCTTCAAGCTTTTCTTTCAAGTTTTTAGTATTAAGCTTGTTGTCATTAATTATTTGTTCTTTTAAAGTTTCAAGGTCGCCTACAGATTTTTGTGCTTTTTGATAATCTGCAATTGAATCTTGAACGCTTTGTTTGCTCTGTTCAATTTTAAGGCGAACATTATTGGCTGCATTTTCAATTTTCTCCCCTAGTTTTGCTTTTTTAAATATCAAAACAAGGCACGATACCATAATTGATACATTTATGATATTTGTGTGTAATATTTTTTCAAATAAACTTAATTCAGCTGCCATTTTATTCGCCTTTATAATTTAAAATTGTACTTAATTTTTGCTCATCTAAGTGTACTTTTACTTCTTTTTCTAAAACATTTGTCGCTATTGTTGAAATGAAAGTTTCAATTTCGTTTCTCAATTCGCTTTTAATAGAATTAGACTTTTCATTAAGTTCATTTCTTAATGTTTCAAGCTCTTGAACTGATTGAACTTTTGCTTGTTTTAAA
>CAYJMX010000018.1:10314-12931 GCA_964371485.1 uncultured Gammaproteobacteria bacterium
CTCATTTTGTGTTTTTTCTAAAACATCTTTTGTATTGCTTGTCGCTTCAAGACGAGTTTTTGCAAGCTCTTGATCTTTTTGAACAATAAGCTTAGACGCCTTTTCTTTATTCTCTAAAACATCTTTTGAGTTTTTGTCATAAAAATCTTGACGCTCTACAATCACCTTGCTCATTGGGTGAAATAATAAATATTTCATAACAAGCAAAAAGATTATAAAACTTACCATTGCAACTATAAAAGTACCATTGATTGAAATAAGCATTGTTTATATCCTACTTGATTACAAAAGCAATTAAGATTACAACAAGTAAAGCGTAGATCGCACACGCTTCAACAAGACCAGCACCGATATAGAAGTATTTAGAAACTTGACCTTCAACTTCTGGCTGACGAGCGATACTTTCAATAATTGCTTTAGTAGCTAAACCTAGACCAATAGCTGGACCAATTACGCCAAAACCGATAGCGATACCCATTGCTAATAATTTCATTGCTGCTGTCATTTCCATTTTTTTTCTCCTTATTTTTAAAGTTATATATAATTTTTAGTGTGATTCTGATACTGCGCCTTGAACATACGCACTAGTTAATAGTGTAAATACAAGCGCTTGAATGAAGGCTACAAATAGTTCAAAGAACATAATTGGTAGCGGAAGTAATGAACCTAAGAATAGTCCAATATTTTTTACCCAAACAACAGGTAAAATATTACCTAGCACATTTGTTGTAAACGATGTTACGGCCTCAGGTGTCAACATTGTAGCGATTAAGCCCCCTAAAACTATAATTAATATTTCACCTGCTAAAATGTTTGCAAATAAACGAAGTGCAAGTGTTAGTGGTCTTACAAAGTCTTCCATAATATTAAGGGGTGCCATAATCCAAAATGGTTGAAAATAGTGTTTAAAGTAAGATAAACCCTTTTTTCTAACACCAGATATGATGTAATAGAATAATACAAAAATTGCAAGCGCTGCTGTCACGTTAATGTCATTTGTAGGTGAAGCCAATTCGCCCGCTGGTAGGTGGAAAAATCTCCACGGCAATTGTCCTATCATATTAGCGGTTATGATAAACAAAAATAAAGCTATTAATAATGGCGTGTGTTTTTTGCCATCTTTTCCCATTTCATTGGTGAAACCTTGAAATGCTAGTACAATATTTTCAAATATATATTGCAATTTTGATGGGGCTAATTTAATATTTCCTGTTGCTAGTGCTGTAAAGAATATAATAATTGCCATAGTAACCCACATAGTAATAACAGTATCTATGTGTATAGTAGTGCTATCAAGCACAAGCGACCAGTGTTCACCGACATGAAGTTTCATTTAAATTATCCGTATTTACTTTATTACAAGCCTATAATACATTTTTTTCATATAGTTGTACTGCTGTATATGGATGAATTATTAAAGTTAATTAATTTTTTTGCTCTAGTGAGGATTGACAAAAATTTTACCCAAGTACCGCCTGCCTTTAAGTGGTTAATTAAACCTTAAGATCTAGATCAATGTATCCACCCCAAATGCCCTAAATTTAGACCTTTCAATTGATGAAGAAATACTCCTGTAAGGGTATATTTTAAATGTGGGGGGATAAAAATATACCCTAAATGTATGTAAAAAACACAAACTAGATAATAATAAGCGGGAGGCAAAAAATGAGAAGAGGTGAATTCAAAAGAAAGACACGTGTGATTGTCGTTGATGATAATTATGATCACGCTAGTGGCATTCGTGAATTAATCAACCTAGAGGCAGATTATGAAGTAATTGCAAATGCGGGTAATGCTAATGTTGCTATTTCATTAATCAAAAAATATCAACCAGATATGGTTTTAATGGATATTAATATGCCAGAAGTTGATGGTATTTCAGCAATTACTGAAATCGAAAAGTTAGGTTTAAACACAAAAATCGTAGTATTAACAGCGTACAATTCTGGAGATTTAATCTATCGCGCTATGAAAGTTGGAGCTCGTGGCTATATTCTAAAATCAATGCTATCTGCTCAATTAATTAGAGCACTAGATGAAGTTGCTCAAGGAAGAATTTATGTTCCAGCAGTTCTTTGTTCTTTATTCTTTGAATACTTCCAAACTCACGAGAACAATTTAAAAGCTCAAATCGATCAAGATGATGAAGAAAATCTATTAAACTATCTTACAAACAGAGAAGAAGAAGTTCTTGGTCTTTTAACTCAAGGTGTTACATACAAAGGTGTAGCTCAACAGTTGTTTATCTCTGAAACAACAGTTAAAACTCACGTTAATAACATCTTCCAAAAACTACAAGTTAATGATAGAACTCAAGCGGTTTTATATGCTATTAACAAAGGTTTTGGTACAAGAGCTCAAAAGGCAAAAATCGCCTAAGGTATCTAAAAGAAAAGAAAAATGCGTCAAACAAAAAACAAAAATCTAAAATATTTTTTAATAGATAATAGCGAAATTTTTTCAAATAAAACTGTGAAGGGTCTCCTTCGCAGTTTATTTGAACCAATTGTATCTGATAATTGCGAAAGCTTAATTCTATATAGAATTAAAAACGCAAGTTCTATAGAAGGAATATTAAAAAGATTAGAATTTTCAAGTAATGTTGAGATGCATAGTT
>CAYJMX010000018.1:12974-14833 GCA_964371485.1 uncultured Gammaproteobacteria bacterium
CTGATTTTGAAGATAAGAAACAAACAAATCTTTATATCAAAATGAACTCAAAAGATGTTAATGATGTTTATGAAGTGATAAAGCAAAAATCAAAAATTGATTTTGATGAAAAATTCTACTCTTTTAAGCCAGAGCGTCGTGACAATATTCTTTTAAATGAAGCAATATTTAACATGGTAAAAATGCTTAATGAAAATGTTGTTGAAAATGATTTTAATTTTAAGCAACAGGTAACTGAAGAAAAAACAGAAAATAGTCTAGTAGCACATGAGATTAAAAATCAGCTAAGTATTTTAGATGTGTATTCTAAAATTTTAGAAAAAGAACTGGGCAAAAACAAAAACATAGCTTTAATTAATAAGGCAATATCTCACATAAGACTTCAACTAGACGATTTAAAATCAAACACTAGTGTTTCTTTAGAAAAAATAAACATTGCTGATGTGATTGAAAAATCTGTTGAAATTTTAAATTATACAGTTAAGGAAAATAACAACAAAGTTAAATTTATAAATAATTTAAAGGAAAAAACAGAATTTAAAAGCAATGAGGATAGATTATTTTTTGTCTTAAATAACATTGTAAAAAATGCAAATGAAGTTACAAAAAAAGACGAGATTGAAATTGAATTAAATAAACAAAGTAATAAAGTGCTTATTTCAATAACAAATCACGGGGATGAGATATCTCAAGAAAATCAAAAAATGCTTTTTAACAAAGGTTTTACAACAAAAAAAACAGGCGAGGGGCTAGGGCTTGTAATATGTGAGAAATACTTGGCTCAAATTGGTGGAAAAATTGAACTAATCCACAGTAATAATAAAGAAACAAAATTCTTAATTACTCTTTTAATTTAAAGGAAATAATAATGGAAATAATTGAATCTAGAACAAGAGAAATAACACAAATGGCACTAAATGGCTTATATGAGCGCTCAAAAGCGATATCAGCCAATACTGTTAATGCTACAACGCCTGGTTATCAAAGAAAAGATATTGCTTTTGAAGATCAAATTTCAGATATGATTGAAAGAGAAGATTTAAAAGAAAATGTTAGAGCGCATAATTCGGCTAATTTTGTAGAGAATCCTGAAATGGCGCTTAAAAAACAGGACCCTGCTAAAATTGCATTTCTAAATTCTGATGTAAATTATAACAATTTTGGGCCAGAGTTGTTGATGGATTATTCTGATCCAATTAATTCAATAGGTAACAACGTAAAAATTGAAGAAGAAATGATGGATCAAGCCAAAACAGGTACACAATATACAATCCTAACCACACTTCTTTCTCGCTCTTATCAGGGATTATCTAGTGTAATCAAAGGGCAACCATAATAAAAACACTTGGGAGGTTTAAAAAATGAGTTTTGATATTTTTGATATAGCAGCTTCAGGCATGCACGCACAGAGGGTTATGATGGACACAGTTTCATCTAACATAGCGAATGCCAACACAACAAGAAACGCTCAAGGCGAAATTGATGTGTATGCTAAAAAAGAAGTAACCTTTAAAGCGGTTTATAAAGACCAGCTTCGCCCTGCACTTCCTCAAGGTGGAGTTGAACCTGTTATGGATAGCTTAAATGATGGCCCTTATTTAAGAGGAGGCGTATTTGTTTCTGACAATCAACTGGCGCAAGGTGTTATGGTTGATGAAGTAAAAGATTCAAGCGAACCTTATAAGCTTGTATATGACCCATCTCATCCTGATGCGGATACTAAGGGTTATGTGAAAATGCCAAATGTAAACGTTGTAGAAGAAATGGTTAATATGGTAACAGCTTCTAAAGCGTATGAAGCAAACGCTTCAATAGCACAAACAACAAAAACAATGATTCAATCAGCACTTCAAATATAG
>CAYJMX010000019.1:0-7425 GCA_964371485.1 uncultured Gammaproteobacteria bacterium
ATTATTATTATCAACCAAAAGTGCGCAACCAAGAGCTTTTTGGGTTATAAAAGACAGTACTTCTGAGAATTTAACATCCATATTTATTATAGGTAAATCAACGCCTGTGGACATCAATTCTGATGCTTCATATAAAATACCCTTGCCTAAAGCACCAGATGGGTGATAGGTTAAAAAGTCTTCATAGCTAAAGCCTCTTTTTTTAAGTAGGCACACTGCAAGCGCATCGCCCATTGCAAGAGTTGCCGTGGTACTCGCTGTTGGAGCTTTATTAAGCGGGCACGCCTCTTTTTCAACTGATATATCAAGTACCGCCTCTGATTTTTGAGCTAATGTTGAATTTAAGTTTCCAACAAGCGCTATCATAGGCACGTTAAATCGTGCAATTAAAGGCAAAAGGTTTAATAATTCAGCTGTTTCACCACTGTTTGATAATGCTATAACAACATCATTTTTAGATATTATTCCACTGTCACCATGTGTTGATTCAGCAGGGTGAAGATACACTGCAGGAGTGCCGGTTGAGCAGAATGTAGAGGCAATTTTTCGACCAATAAGTCCAGATTTCCCCATACCAGTTACAACTACTTTTCCTTTTGATTCATATATTAAATCAATTGCTTTAACAAAATCTTCAGCCACTTTGTCTTTTAAATTCAAAATCGATTGAGATTCTATATCAAAAACCTCTAAAGCAGTGCCTATAATATCCGTTTTTGTCAGTTCCACAAAATTTTGCATTGTAACCTTTTCCTATATTTTTTCCTAAATTATACATCAAAAGGTTTAGATTTTAAAATTTAATATAAAAATCAGCTTTTAAAATCCGAAACAATATATGTAGACATTTTAGACAAAATAATTTATGAATATTTTAAAACTTAAAAAAACAAACACGCAAAAGGCCATCGATGAAATTGAGGACTACCTCTTTAACACGAAAGAAAAAGATGCAAGCGTTGATATAAGCGATCTTAATCTAATCGATGCTTCAAGATGCGCGATACTGTGCTCGACAAAACTTTTTGCACAATATCCTAATAAAAAAATATTTTGGTCCATTCGTGATGAACAAACAAAAAAAATGATTTCAAATCTTCGACTTCAGAACATGGAATTAGAAATTAAAGAAAATACACTTAAAAATAGGGCATTTATATCATTATGACAAACGTAATTAAAGAAATTAGAGATACAAAAATCTTTGGGATAATCAGAGAAGATGACCCGCAGAAGCTATTTGAAATAGCAAATGCGTTTGCTCAAGGTGGAATCAAAGTTATTGAAATTAACTCAAAAGTTGAAAATATTAAAAAAATAGCACAAATTAAAGGAATAAGCGTAGCTCAAGGTGGAGTTATAACTTCAGAGCAGGCGCATTTAGGAATTGAAGCTGGCGCAAGGGTAATCATATCGCCAATTTTACAACTAGGACTTGCAAAAGTATCATCAAGCTCTGGAATTCCACTTATGCTAAGTGCTACAACGCCAAATGAGGCTTATAACGCTTGGAAAATAAGAATTCCTATTATTAAAATTTTCCCAATCAAAGAACTCGGCGGGGCGACATACATTGAAGATTTACTTAGACCAATGAACTTCTTAAACTTAATGCCTTGCGGAAATGTTCACACTGAAGACATTAAGCCACTTTTAAAAGCTGGCGCATGCGCGGTTGGCATGGGTCGTGAGCTATATTCTGGTAAAAATTATGACCAGATTGTAGCATCAGTTAAAGAAGCGATTAAAGAAGCAAAAGCTTAGTTATAAATTATATTTAATCCATTAAATATTGCTTTTACGTTTGCAAGACCTGTGTTCTCATCAATTGCTCTTGCAATAATTTCTTCATTATTATCGCCAATAAGATGAATTAAACTCATCGCCATAGCACCTGAACCCATTTTATCCTCATCTATAGCAAACTGTTCATAATGTGATAATTTACTATCGAACCCTGCATTTTTAAGCGCGTCTAAACAAGCGTCCAGTGGGCCATTTCCCGTTCCTTCAACTTCTTTTCTTTCACCTTTAAAAGTAAATTCCAGATAGAATTTGTCATTATAAAGATGTTTAAATTTATGAAACTGAAATACTCCTTTGATATCAAGCACTTCTTTTTTATAAATTTCAATAATGTCATTATTATCAAGCTCGCCTTTTTTCTCTGATAACTCTTTTACAAAAGGGGTAATAGAGATTGATTCTTGCAAAGAAATTGGGTAGCCAGCTTTATTTAATATTTCAAAAATGGCAGTTTTACCAGATTGCGATGTGAAGCCGATTTTCTCATCATCGGATCTTCCTATTAAAGAAGGGTGAATAGGGCGATATGCTCCAAAATACATATCTTTTGTTTTAATAGCGCCGTCTTGATGTATTCCACTTCTGTGCGCTAACGCTTCAGGCCCTATTAATGGCGCTTTTTCGTAGATTTCAAGTTTTGCCATTTGTGATACTGTCATTGAAACTTCATAAATTTTATCCAAATTAACAGGAACTTCCACTCCGCAATTGTGAAGTGCGACCGCTACTTGAGCAAAATCTGTATTACCAGCGCGCTCACCTAGTCCATTTAAACAACATTCTAGCTGCTGAGCACCTTCAAAGTAACTCTCGACAGTTGTTGCCGTTGCCATTCCAAGGTCATTGTGGTTATGAACAGATATAACGACATGTTCTGGTAATGCTTCTTTTACTTTTTTAACCATATCCACAAACACACTTGGGCGAGTTCTCTCAACAGTGTTTGGAAGATTAATAGTTGTTGCACCTTTTTCAACAATTTTTTTAAGTGTATCAATTACAAAATCTAAATTTTCTATGCAATCGCCAAAGTGTTCAACACTAAATTGCACTGTTGCATTTTTATTAGCCTTAACAGCTTGATTATAAGCATATTCAACGGCGTCAATCGCTATTGACGCGCACTCATCAGGGGTTTTATTAATTACATGTTCCATATGAAAAGGGCTGAATGTTAAAAATGTATGCACTCGTGGCAAATTCGCACAAGAAACTGCTTCAATTACTTTATCGATGTCAGATTTAACAGCACGCGCCAGAGCAGATATAACAACATTGTCTTTTGCCATTTTAGCTAATGTATTACACGCTTCAAAATCCATTTGTGAACTTGCCGCAAATCCGACTTCAACAGCTTGCACATCAAGTTCCTCTAGTTTTTTAAAAATTACCTTTTTCTCTTCTAAACTCCAAGGCTTCTTTAAAGACTGATTTCCATCTCTTAGGGTAATGTCGTAAAAAAACGGTTTATTCATAATGCTATTTCCAAATTCTATCTAATATGCTATAATTGTAAAACAAACAATTAATTTATCTAATCCATCCATCAGTAATGTAAATATTTGTTAAAAAATGAGAAATTTTGAACGCATTTTGTCAATTTTTCAACGTGTTCTGTATTATTACACATATCACAGCAGACTAAACAAAGAAGGTTTATGAAGGTTTACAACAACACTCCAAATATAACAAGTTTTAAAGGTGCGCTTACACTGGGCAAAAAATCACAAGAAGCCCTTATGAAAGCAGATGACTTTACAAGTGTTCACCAAAGAATTGCAACAGGTGCTTTCGCACTTGGTATTCAACCTGCAATGGATTTTATGAATAAAGACGTTGATAAAGACACAAGACAGGTTTCAGCTGCAAGAAGTGCCGCAAAAGCAATCATTGGAACATGCACTGGTATTGCTATAAGAGCAGGCTGTATTGCAGCCATTGACAAGGCATTCTCAAAAGTTGATGAAACAGGGAAAAAAGCCCTTGATTTAGATAAAATCAGAAACACATTTAAAGGACTAAAAGACGCACCTGAAAGCGCCCTTAGAAGGGCACCAGCAAACATCGGCACTATGGCAGCGCTTGGAGTGATGCTATTTACAAACTTCTTAATTGATATGCCTTTAACAAATATCACAATGAACAAAATTAACGAATTTGCCGAAAAGAAAAAGGCCAAAGACGAAAGTCAGGGTGCAATAGATGGCAAATAAATTAATGGATATGGCTTCAGATCTTGTTTCAAAATCTGCTAAAGACAACGGTAAATTTTTATTCATATCTAACACTGTTGGCTGGGTTCTAGCTGGACTAGCACACATTGGCGGCATTGTTACAAATAAAGAACTTAGTACTGAAGATAAAAAATTCTTAATTCCTCAAGAGGCAGCTGAATGCGGAGCAAACATTGGGCTTTTGGCATTATTAACTGCGCCTGCTTTAAAATTTGTTGATAAGCTAGAATTAAAAGGCGTTAGCCCAGAAAATCTACCAAAGGTAAAAGGCGGACTAGGCGTACTAACGGCAATTGGTTGTTCTATTGTTGCAAACAACATTTTGTCCTCTTTAATTAGAAATAAAATGGGCGCGATATTCCAAAAAAAGGCAATTGCAGAAGACAAATCAGAAGAAACAGTAAAAGTTCCATCACCTGCTATTAAAGATATCCAAGCACCAATGCAGCCTTTAAAGGCGCCAGAGGGCAACTTGAATTTTAACAATAACGCTGCAACACCTATGAATTCAAAATACCTTACATTTAAAGGTGGCTCTTTAAGGGTTTAATTATTTTGCCTCTTTTGTAATAAAATCGGTAATCTCTACAAATCTTTTGCTTAATTCAGATTGAGATATTTTAAGCCTTCTTGCTATTTCATTTTGTGATAAAGATTCAGCATAGCGCATTTTAAAGATATCTAGGTATCTGCCCGCTGGGTTTTTTATGTCAAATCTTACAACTGTTTCAATTAAAATTTGAGCATAGTCATTGCCCAAATTTTTATTTGAAGAAAACTCAATTGGATCAATTAAACCCGCAAAAACAGCATCAGAATTATAACTAACTTCATCACTATAATCATCATAAGTGCTAATTACAGGCTCTTTTTTTGTAGGCTCAACCCTTGTTTCTTCCTTATAGGAAATTGGTTTAATTTCCTGAGGCTTTGTGTAGCTTGATCTTACGATAGGTTCAATTGGGGTGTATTTTTTTTCAGCAGGTGCTGGTGCACCAAAATCCATATTGATTTTTTTCTCAGATTTATCCTGCTTGATAACATTTTCAATCGAAGTTTCTGCTACTTTTTTTAAGTAGTTTTTTAAATTTTCAACATTAGAAATTGAGTCCAAAAGAAGATAAGATTTTTTATAAACCTCTGTGCAAAATTTATCCATTAACGCCTCGTTACCAAGGAATTTTGGATTTTCTTTTACAACAGATTCTATTATAATTCTGTGTTCTTTTTTAAGTCCCACTTAAATTTATCTCCTAATTAATCATGATTATATATGCAATTTTTGGCATGGGAAATAAATTTACATAAATTGACCCTTTTAAGTTTGCTTATGAAATAAATGTGATATATAATGTTAGAGTGTAATCTACATAGACTTTAGACGGATTTAGATGAGGAATATAAAAAAAATATCAATATTGTTGCTAATGCTGGCTATAATAGGCTCTTGCAGCCCTTCTTATGCTGCATTTAAGTTCCCGTTTTTTAAATCAAAAAAGGAAAAACAAGAAACAATAAATCAGACAACTGAAATTCAAGATAACCAAGAAGTTAAATTTGAAGCAGAGATTGAAGATGACACATACAATGAACCTGAAACATTAAGTAGTGAAGATCTTCAAAATGCAATCTATATTGAAAAATTAGAAATTTATGGAAACAATCTTGTTGAAACAAATTACATTCAAGAGCAAATGAGCTCTAGAGAAGGGTTTATCTATGATAGACAAGCTGTTTCAAGAGATTTAAACAACATTTATAAAACAGGTTATTTCACACAAAACATTAAAGCTGTTCCTCTTAAAACAAAAAGTGGCGGTGTAAGATTAAGAATTGTTGTTGAAGAAAACAAGCCTGTTACTGGTTTTACGGTACTTGGAAACAATGCTGTAGATTTAAGAGATATCAATTCAATATTATCTGAATACATTGGAAAACCTCAAAACATTGTAAGAATAAACACTTGTATTGAACAAATTCAAGAAATGTACGCCCTTAAAGGCTACATACTTGCTCGCGTTATGCAGGTTCAAGATGACCCAGATGGGGTTGTTAACATTACAATTGACGAGGGTACAATAAATGACATTATTGTTGAAGGTAACTATAAAACAAAAGATTTTATTGTAAAAAGAAATATTCTTTTAGAGCCTGACACAGTATACAATGAAAATCAAATGAGAGCCGACATTGCAAGGCTGACTGGTACTCAAGCGTTCAAAAGTGTAAATAGGGATTTAATTTTAGATCCTAACACAGGGAAATACAATGTAGTAATAGCGCTTGATGAACAAAGAACAGGAAGAATTTCTCTTGGTGTTGGTGTAGATTCAACATCTGGCTTCTTTGGTTCTGTTGGATTTTCAGAAAATAACTTTAGAGGACTTGGTCAAAAAATCGGCTTAAATGTTATGGCTGGTACTGGTATATTAATGAACGACAGTTCTATTCTTAATAGACCAAACTTGCAAGCAGAACTTACTTTTTTAGAACCACAATTTAAAAGCAAAAACCAATCTCTAGGATTTAGAGCATATCTAAGAAACTTCGGAAGTTATCAGGTTCCACTAGCCATTGAGAACAAATATGGCGCAGAAGTTACATTAACAAAAAGATTTGAAGCGTATAAAAACATAAGCGGAAGCTTAAGCTTTGGACTTGAAAGCGTCAACCTTGAAGAAGGCGATGAAGCTGCTACAAGAGCTGTTTTTGCAGGACACGGTATAGACTATGCCCAAAGAGCACAGCAACTAGAAGGTGGCTTTTATGCTAAAGTTACTCCAGCTTTAACTTATGACACAAGAGATACTATAATCAACACAAGACAAGGTGTTCTTGCTAGATTTAGTTTAGAAGAAAATCTAGGAATAGGTTCTGGCTCTTTTGGCAAATTACAAGCAATGTTGAAAAAATTCACTCCTGTAGGAAAAAAATCAACATTATTGTTAACAGCAAGAGCGGGTGGAAAATTACACGGAGATATGCCAGAATTTGCAGCATTTAACCTTGGTGGACCTTATACCATAAGAGGTTTCAACATATCTGAAGTTGGTACAGGTCAAGGGTTTATGATGGGTACAGCAGAATTCCGAACTCCTATTCCGTTTCTTGATAGGCTAACTTCAAACACATTTGTAAACAACGTAAGAGTAGCGGCCTTTGTTGATGCTGGTAAAGTATTTGAGGGCACACTTTCAAATACACTATATAACAGACCAGGGTACGCAGTCAGTGCGGGTCTAGGTTTAAGAGTATTTATCCCAGGACTTGGTCCAATAAGTTTAGACTACGGTATTCCACTTACAAACACAGGTGGGGCCAACAGATCAAATGGATTCTTCACATTTGGCATGGGTGAAATGTATTAATAATTAAATAGCAAATA
>CAYJMX010000019.1:7435-14642 GCA_964371485.1 uncultured Gammaproteobacteria bacterium
GCAGCAATGGAAGAGAAAATATTAGCAATAAAAAATTCAGCACTTGAATTAATTGAAAAAGCGAACAACTCAAAAGATTTAGAAGAAGTTAAAAATACATATCTATCAAGATCATCAGAATTAAACAACTTGAAAAAAGGTTTAAAGGATGTTCCTGTTGAATTAAGACCAAAAATTGGGGCTTTAACAAATGAAGTTGCAAACATTTTGAATGAAAAAATTCAAGAAAAATCAGATAAATTTTACACTCAAGAATTAAATCAAAAACTTCAAAATGAGAAAATTGATGTGACATTAGATGGCACTTATGAAACAAAAGGGCGCGTGCATCCTCTTACTTCAACGGTTAATGAGATTGTAGAAATTTTTGAACACCTTGGTTTTTCACTAATTGAAAATAAATATTCTCCAGAAGTTGAAGTAGAAAAATACAATTTTGATTTATTAAACTTCCCACCAGAGCATCCAGCAAAAGATATGCAGGATACTTTTTATTCAAAAGTTGCGCCAAATGTGGTTTTAAGGTCTCAAACTTCAAACGCACAAGTGCGCCAGATGGAAAATACAAAGCCTCCAATTAAAATCATTTCACCTGGAAGAGTGTATAGATCTGAAAGCGTAAGTGCTCGAAAAAATAACCTATTTCACCAAATTGAAGGACTATATGTTGATAAAGATGTTAATTTCTCGCACCTTAAGGGCATTTTAAACGAGTTCACTAGATTATACTTTGGTGCTTCTCGACCAATGAGATTTAGAAATAGCTTCTTCCCATTCACCGAGCCATCAGCTGAAATCGATGTTCAATGCATTATGTGCTCAGGCAAGGGTTGTTCGACATGTTCTGGCACTGGTTGGCTTGAAATATTAGGCGCTGGTATGGTTGATCCAAATGTTTTGCAAGGTGTAGATATTGATCCAAATGTTTACTCTGGATTTGCCTTTGGCATGGGGGTTGAAAGACTTACAATGCTAAAATATGCAGTGGATGACATAAGACTGTTCTTCAACAACGATTCAAGATTCTTATCACAATTTTAATAACAAAAAACTCCTTTGTAATAAAGGAGGTTTTTTTATCTATTTTGATTCTCGGCTTATTATATAACTAAGCCACCATCAATGTTAATTACTTGAGCAGTAATATAATCATTATCAAGCGCTAAAAACTTAACAGTTTTTGAAATATCAGAAACTTGTCCAAGTCTTTTTAATGGAATTCTTTCAACGATTTGCTCTGTTGGAAGATCTTTTGTCATATCAGTTTCAATGAAACCTGGAGCCACGGTATTCACTCTAATATTTCTTGAAGCAAGTTCTTTTGCTAGTGATTTTGTCATACCGATTAAACCAGCTTTTGCTGCTGAATAATTCGCCTGACCAGCGTTTCCATAAACACCAGAAATACTTGCCATATTAATTATGTTTCCGCCCCTTTGTTTAATCATAGCTTTAGCTACAGGGCTTGTCATAAAGAAGGCACTGTTTAAATTTGTATTAATTACATCAAGCCAGTTTTGAGAGTTCATTCTCATAAATAAGCCATCGCGCGTAATACCAGCGTTGTTAACTAGAATATCGATTCTAGAGTATTGCTCTAAAATCTTTGCAACGTTTTCACTACAAGCCGCTTCATCAGCCACATCAAATTGTAGAGCAATTGAATTTGAACCCAATGCTTTTAGCTCTTCAACAGTTTTATTAGCAGCATCTACATTTCCAGCAAATGTGATTACAACATCACAACCAGCTTTTGCTAGCTCCAATGCGCATTCTTTACCAATACCACGAGAAGCGCCTGTTACAACAGCAACTTTTTTAATATCACTCATCTTATTTAACTCCTACACTTAAAATACTATCCACTGTTTCCTTTAAAGAAACAGAATCAAAAACGTTATATGTTTTGATTTCAGCAGGACAGATTTTTCTATTTAATCCACTTAATACTTTTCCATTACCAATTTCAATAAACGTATCAATGCCATTATCAAGCATTAATTGAATAGTTTGTGTCCATAAAACACTGTTTGAAATCTGCTTTGGCATTTTATTTTTAAATTCGCCAGCCTCAATTGTCGCTTGAGCATCCACGTTTGTAACAACAGGGATTGAAGCATTGTTTAATTCCAATGTATCTGAAAATTCTTTAAAAGAATCAGCGGCACTTTGCATCAAGCTAGAGTGGAAACCACCAGACACTGCAAGTGGAACAACGCGTTTAGCGCCAGCTTCTTTAATAAGTTCATTTGCTTTTGCTATTGAATCAACTTCACCTGTGATTACAATTTGAGTTGGATCATTATAGTTGGCGATTTGTGCCACACCAAGGTCTTGAACTTGATTTAAACAATTTTGAATAGTTTCAGCACTAGCACCTAAAACAGCACTCATAGCACCTTGCTTCTCACTAGCTGCTTCATTCATAAAGTCTGCTCTTTTTTGAATTGCAACAAAGGTTGTTTTTAAATCCATAACATCGGCACAATATAAAGCTGCGTATTCACCTAATGAGTGACCAGCAGTCATTTTTGGAGCGATTTGCCCATTTGACGCTTCTTTAATAGCTTCAAGTGCTGCAATTGAAGTTGCAAGGATTGCACTTTGAGCATTCACAGTTTTTTTAAGCTCTTCATCTGGTCTTTCAAAACAAATACTTGAAACAGATTTTCCTAAAACTTCGTTCGCTGTATTATAAACATTTTTTGCAGCTTCAGAATTATTATATAAGTCTAAACCCATGCCAGTAGTTTGAGAACCTTGCCCTGGAAAAATAAAAGCTATATTTTTCATCTTAATATATCCCTTCTCTTAATTTAACAATCGCACTACCCCAAGTCATGCCCGCACCAAATGCTGATAAAATTGCAGTTGATGGAGTTTTTACTTTGCCTAGTTCAATCGCTTCAGTTAGCGCGATACCAATAGATGCAGCAGATGTGTTACCGTATCTTTCAATATTTGTAATTACTTTATCATCATCATATCCAAGTCTTTCTTGCAATGCTGCAATAATTCTTAAATTAGCCTGATGAGGAATTAAATAATCAATATCTTCAGGTTTTAAATTAGCACCCTCTAGTGCGTCATTTAAACTTTGAGGAACATTTGTTACTACAAACTTATAAACTTCTTTACCGTTCATTAAAACTTTTTCACTCATCATAGTATTTGGATCAACTAGTGGGCAATTTTTGCCGTTTAAGAACATTTGGATGTTTGAACCAACTGTGCCATCTGCGTACGTTTTAATGGCAATGATATCATTTACGCCATCTTCAGATTTTTCTAAAATCATAGAACTAGCGCCATCACCGAATAATACACAAACGCTTCTATCTTCCCAATCAACAAATTTTGAAACCGTGTCTGTTGCAACAAGAAGTGCTCTTTTGTATCTTCCAGAATTAATCATGCTTTGAGCTATATCCATAGCATAAATCATACCCGTGCACGCTGCTGTAATATCAAAAGCTACAGCATTATTTACAGTACCGATTGCTTCAGATATCAAACAAGCAGTAGATGGGTAAATGTTATAAGGGTTTGAAGCTGCACAAATTATAAGGTCGATATCTTCGCCTTTTAAGTTGCCTTTTTCCAAAGCTTGTTGCGCTGCTTTAATACCAAGAGTTAAAGAATTCTCATCACCAGAAGAAATGTGTCTTTGTTTAATCCCTGTTCTTGTCGTAATCCATTCATCTGATGTATCTAAAATTTTAGTTAAATCATCGTTTGTGACAACAGTATCCGGTACTGCTCTTCCTAAAGAAACTATTCTTATAGGTGTATTATTCATAATAACTCCTCAATTTGTATACTATTGGTAAATTTCTGCTATTTTTTTATTAACGCCAGATTCAACAGCTTCTTTTGCCACTCGAACAGCATTTTTAATAGCATAAGCACGGCTTCTACCATGGGCAATAACGGTAATTCCCTTAACCCCTAATAAAAGTGCGCCACCAAATTCTTCATAATTTATTCTTTTATATATTCTTCTCATAAATGGCTTAGCAAGAGCACCGATGATTTTAGATAAAATATCAGTGTTAAACTCTTCTCTAATCATATTAAATAACATTGAAGAAGACCCTTCAATTATTTTCAATGCCACGTTTCCAACAAAACCGTCGCAAACAATAACATCACATGAACCATGGAAAATTTCTTTTCCTTCAATGTTTCCTACAAAATCAAGATCATTTTGATTTTCTTCAAGCATTTTATAAGCTTGAACAACAAGCTCATTACCCTTGCCAGCTTCTTCACCAATGTTTAAAACGCCAATTTTTGGATTCTTTCTTCCATAAACATTTTTCATAAAAGTTGAACCCATAATTGCAAATTGATAAAGCATTTCTGGAGTACAAGCGCTATTGGCACCAGCGTCTAATAACATAAATGGTTTTTTCATACCAGGAAGCGTAACAGCAATGGCTGGACGCTCAATACCAGGCAATCTACCAAGTCCAAACAGTGAACTTGCCATAGCAGCACCTGTTGAACCGGCTGCTACAACAGCTTCAGAGCTACCATTCGCTACAGCATCAACAGCTAGTACAATTGATGATTTTCTTTTCTTTCTGATCGCTTGACCTGGAGCTTCGCCCATTTCAATGATTTCTTCAGCGTGAGTCACCTTGATATCAAGTTTTGATAAATCAACTTTGATTTTGTGTTGGAAATATCCACCTTGATTTGATTGGATACCTTTTTTAGATATTCTATCTAACTCAGCTCTGATGTCATCTTCACGACCAACAAGCTCGATTGCAACTCCGTAATCTAATGCCGCCCAAACAGCGCCTTCTACGGTTTCCTTAGGAGCGTGGTCTCCGCCCATTGCATCAATTGCTATTCTTGTCATACTGTATTATTTTCCTAATTTGCTATTTTACTATTATTCTGCAGAATCTTCTTTTTTAGCTGCTTTTTTTGGAGCTTTTTTTGGCTTTTCTTCAGCAGTTTCTTCAGATTTTTTAGCAGTTGCTTTTTTAGCTGTAGTTGTTTTTTTAGCAGCTTTTTTTGGAGCTTCTTCAGTAGTTTCTACAACTTCAGTCGCTTCAACAGCTTTTGCTTTTTTAGCTTTAGTTTCTTTAACCGCTACCGCTTCGTTTTTCTTTTTGATTGAAGCTGGTTCGTTTTTATAAAAACCACAGTTATCACATACTCTGTGAGTTAATACTAATTCTTTACAATTTGGACAAGTAGTTGTAGCTTCCAACTTACCTTTCCACTGCGCTCTTCTTGACGCCTGTTTTGCTTTTCCGGTTCTCTTCTTTGGTACTGCCATTTTTTTATTTCCTTATTTTTAATAATTATTGGTAAATCCATAATACCATGGACCATTTTAATTGTCATAAAAACAGTGCTCATTGTCAACATTTAGCAAATATTCATTTAACAAATTGATTAATTTGATGAATTTAAGCATATTTGCTATTATTAATTTATATTCATTCACATATTAAAGGAGCATAAAAATGGGAAATGTATTTATATATAAAGATGATGTTGACACAGACGTTATTATTCCAGCGAGATATTTAAACACTCAAGACCCAAAGGAACTTGCAAGTCACTGCATGGAAGATATTGATGCTGATTTTTCAAAAAAGGTCAAAATGGGAGATTTCATCGTAGCTGGGAATAACTTTGGCTGTGGCTCATCTCGAGAGCATGCACCACTTGCCATTAAAGAAAGTGGGATTAAGGCAGTTATTGCAAAAAGTTTTGCTAGAATTTTCTTTAGAAATGCCATTAACATTGGGCTTGTAATTATTGAAAATGATAAGTTGGGTGATGAAATCAAGCAAGGTGATGAAATAGAATTATATATTGACAAAGGTATTATTAAAAATACAACAACAAACAAGGAATACACTTTTGCGCCATACAATAAAGAAATTCAAGAGCTTGTTGAAAAAGGCGGATTGGTGAATTATACAAAAGAAAAATTAGGGGTAAAATAATGCATAAAATAACTCTTTTAAAAGGTGATGGAATTGGCCCAGAGATAGTAAATGAGGCAGTTAAAACAATTGATGCTCTATCAGATGTTTTTAATTTTAAAGTGTCTTATCAAGAGGGTTTAATTGGTGGATGTGCTTATGATGCAGTAAAAAACCCATTGCCAGAAGATACTCTTAATATGGCAAAAGACTGCGATGCCGTGCTACTAGGTGCTGTGGGCGATACGAAATACGACACACTGAGTGCTGAATTAAGACCAGAAAGAGCGCTTTTAAAAATAAGAAAAGAGTTAAATGTATTTGCAAACCTTCGTCCTGCAACTATTTTTGAGGAGTTAATAGATTCTTGTCCATTAAAAGCAGAAATTGCAAAAGGGGTAGACCTACTTATTGTAAGAGAATTGCTTGGAGATTTATATTTTGGTGCCCCTCGAGGAATTGAAGTGAATATCAATGAAGATGGCATAGGTGAACGTGTTGGGTTCAACACAATGGCATACAGCGAATCTCAAATTAAACAAATCGCCCATGTGGCTTTTCAAGCGGCACAAAAAAGAGGCAAAAAGCTTTGCTCTGTTGATAAAGCAAACATTTTAGAAACGTCTCAACTTTGGAGAGAACTTGTAAATGACATATCTAAAGAGTATAAAGATGTAACGCTAGAACATATGTATGTTGATAATTGCGCTATGCAGCTTATTTCAAACCCAACGCAATTTGATGTAATTTTAACAGGAAATATGTTTGGGGACATTTTATCTGATGAAGCCTCGATGCTATCAGGCTCTTTAGGGTTACTTCCAAGTGCTAGTTTATCTGATGGCAAAACGCCAAGCTTGTATGAACCAATCCACGGGTCAGCTCCTGATATTAAAAATCAAAACATTGCAAACCCAATAGCTACAATATTATCAGTTGCAATGATGTTTAAATATAGTTTAAATAATAATGAAGCACATGATTTGATATACAAAGTTGTAAAAGATGTTCTTAAAGAGGGGTATCGCACAAAAGATATTTATTCAAATGGCACAACGCTTTTAGGCACAAAAGAAATGGGCGATTTGATAGCGGGTAAGATTAAGGGCTAAGTACATAAAAATCCAGCACGGTCGCACTATGATTTTTACTTCGCTTGTGGGGTACGGCTCGAGCTGTCCGCCAGTGCTCCTCGCACCGCCGTCACGCTCTGGCACACCTTATGCTCGCTCGCAAAAATCTAGTGCAGTCGC
>CAYJMX010000020.1:0-14168 GCA_964371485.1 uncultured Gammaproteobacteria bacterium
ACCCACTTATAAGTTGAATTTAGGGATATTTGGAAGTTCAAACGCACTTTTAATTTCAAAAAATCTTGAATTAAGCCCTGAAATTATTGAACACGCACAGAGTTTATTAAAAAATTCAGACAATGTCACAAAAGAAATGTTTTCAAAAATCGAACAAACGCACTCTGAACTCTCTATTAAAGAGGCTCAAACAAGCAAAATCAAAGAAGAAAGCGAAACTGTTCAAAAAGAATATAAAGAAAAACTTGAAGATTTAAAATCGAACAAGAAAAAATCATTATCAAGTTTCAAAAAGAAATACCAATCTCAAATAGACACCGCAAGAGCTGAAATTAAAGAGATTATGGATGAGATGAGAAAAGAAAAATCTCAAAAACTTGCCATTCGTTCATACTCTCGCCTTGCTGAACTTGAACGCGCCGCACACGCGCAGTTTCAAGACGAATCTGACAAACTTGCTAATAAATATGAACCTATTGATTGGAACACAATCAAAATCGGCAAAGCCGTTCTAATTAAAGATTTAGAGCAAATTGCAACACTAGAGAGCTTACCTGATAAAAAAAATAAAGTTATTGTATCTATTGGGCTTATAAAAACCACAGTGGACATTAAAAAGCTTGCTATGACTGATAAAAAAGTTAAAAAGAATATTAAAAAAATTGATGTTAGTTTTGATGATATTAAACAAGTTGTTCAAAACAGGATAGATGTGCGTGGGCAAAGGGTTGAAGAGGCGATTGATTATATTGATAAACACTTTGATTTAGCATCACTAAAAAGATTGCACGAAATAACAATCGTGCACGGACACGGCACAGGCGCGCTTAAAAGCGCTATTAGGGATTATTTAAAGTCTTCACCATATGTTGCAAAATTCCGCTCTGGAAACGAAACAGAAGGGCTTGATGGCGTTACTATTGTAGATATAATTTAATAAAATTGCCCTACGGTAGCATTTCATTAATTACTTTAGCGTCTTCTTTTCTTTGTTCAGACTTATCATAAACTTTTTCAAAATTCTGTTGCATTTGCTTGTAGTTGTTCAAAGTCGCTTTAACACTGTATTTTGCCGCAAAGAAAAATAGCGGTACAAAAAGAACAATGGTAAGCGCTGATATACAAATGTGCGTGAATACTCTTTTTTTGTGGTCAAATCTTGCTTTTTTAGCATCATATTCAAGCTTTAAATGAAGCGCATCATTTACAAGCGCTGTTCTTTCATCAGTTGATAAATCATCAACAAGATGCATTAAATCTTTTGCGATATAAATAACATATTTTTTTAAACCTTTTGTAGGTTCATCATCATCTTCTAATGCTTCAAAAGGATCAACCCAGTTCTCGTCAAATTGAGCCTCAAGAGGAATTTCAATATCTGGCTCATCAATATTTTCTTCTAATAATTCATCAATTGTTGGTTGGTTTGAATTATCATCATAAAACATACTAGAAGGCTGTTCAGGTTCATATGTAGCGCTCATCTCTTCGCTCATATTTTCTTTAATAGATTCAATAGTTTCATCTATATTTAGATTTTCTTCATTACGCTCCATAAGTGTTGCTCCTTTTGTAATGTAGTTTATTTTACCATACATTTTAATTTTTGTGATAATATAACAGGTGTAAGCTTATGAACAAAAATGAATTAGCGTCAAAATTAAATAGTTTAAAATCTCCAAAAATTCTTGTAGTAGGTGATTTTGGAATTGATGAAATGATATATGGTCAAACTGAGCGTATATCTAGAGAAGCGCCTGTTTTAATTTTACAACACGACAAAACAAAAATCATACTAGGGACAGCGTCAAATGCGGCTAATAACCTTGCAACACTAGGCAAAAACAAAGTTTACGCACTTGGTGTTATTGGATGCGATTATCACGGTGAAATTTTACTTAAAACCTTAAAGGAAAATAAAATCGACACAAGCTTTATGATAAACGATAAAACACGTAAAACCACTTGTAAAACGCGTATTTCAGGTTCAATTTCTACAAGCATAACTCAACAAATTGTTAGAATAGATAGACAAAGTTCAAACGAAATTTCAAAAGAAACACAAGATAAAGTAATTGAAAATTTAAAACGTGCAATTCCTTTGGTGGATGGGATTATCCTCTCTGATTATCACCTTGGAACACTCACAAAAGAGGTCTGCGCTAGTGCCATTAAAATTGCAAAAGAACACAACAAAATTGTTGTGGTTGATGCTCAAAAAGATTTAGATAAATACGTTGGCGCAAATGCCATTACGCCTAATCAGCCAGATAGTGAAAAATATCTTGGATATTTCATTAATGAAAATAATGTTGAAGAATCAGCATATGCCCTTTCAAATAAGTTAGACATTGAAAATGTGCTTATCACAAGGGGTTCTGATGGTATGTCGTTGCTTGAGAATCACGGTTCAAGCACAAAATACTCTCAAATTAAAGCGTTTAACAAAAAAGAAGTTTTTGATGTTACAGGCGCAGGCGACACTGTGGCTGCGGCATTTACACTGTCATTGTGCTCTAATTTCACGCCATATGAGGCTATGTTTATTGGAAACTTAGCTGCAAGTATCGCGGTAAGATATTTTGGATGTCACAGTGTAAGTTATGAAGAATTAAAAGCAGAAATCGAAAAGGTATAAGAGGTATAAAGATGGAATTTATTAAAAAATTAAGAACATTTGACATTATTATAATTGCTGTTGTAATTTTGGCAATTTTTGTTGGACTTTTAACCACTCTAGGCAAAAGAGAAACAAGCGAAAAGCAGATTGAACTTAAAACTAGCGTTGAAATTGACGTATTTTTAAGAGGGGTTACAGTAACATCTTCAAATAATATTTTCCAAACTGGCGATGAAACTTTTATCACAATAAGAAACGTGCCTTATACAAAATTAAAAATTAAAGATGTAAAATTCGACAGAAAAAAAGCATATGTACCAACAAACAACTCTAAAAAACCATTTGAAATTTTAGATGATGTGTCTGAACCATACAAATATGATTTCCTTGTAACAGTTGTCGATGACGCGTTTATTACAAAAGATTTTGATGGTGCTGTTGTTGGCGGAAACAAAATTAAAATCGGCATTCCAATTACATTAGAAGGCTCAGATTACAAGCTAGCAGGCGTTGTATCAAATGTTTCTGTTGTAAAAGAAGAAGAAACTCAAGAAGAAGAAAACTAGGGCTTTTTTAAATGTTTAAAAGAAAAGTTGGAACCAAAAAAAGCATATTAATTGGCACAAAAAACACATTTTTAAGACAAATTCAAAACACAACTTACGCGCAATTTGTCAGAAACAGCTTGTTTTTTGAAAATATTGATAAAATTTTGTACACTCTTTTAATTTTAACAATCATAAGCACAGCCTTTTTATCAACAGGTTTTATTGGGCTTTTCGCCTTTTCTTTCAGTGTTGTTCAGATAATTAAACTTTTAACAAAAAAAGGCGCTAGAACAAAAATTCAACTTTATGATAAAGCAATTTTGGTTTATTTTATTTTCGTACTATTAAGCCTTCTTGCCTCGTCTAACTTTGCTTTAAGCTTTGTTGGCTTTTTAAAAACGGGCTTATATATTCTTTTTTATTTTAGTGCGCTTACTTTTTTTATCGACAACAAGAAAAAACTTTTGCCAATAATTATCCTCATAGCTTCTCTTGCAAGCTTTGAAAGTATAGTAGCTATCATTCAAAATCACAGCCATGTTCTAGAGCTTGCAAAGTGGCAAGACACTTCATATCTTGATCCAACACAAATTATTTCTCGCTCCTATGGCACATTAAAACCATATAATCCAAATTTATTAGCGGGATATTTGCTTGCTACAATGCCATTTTTATATTGCATTTCAATGCTTTCATTGAAAAATAAAAACTACAAAAGATTTACAAGCACACTGTTGCTTGTAATATTATCTACCGTTGCAATCATCTATACTGGTTCAAGAGGGGCATACATTGGGCTTTTTGCCTTTTTTGTTTTTGTAATTGCTAGTCTTAGCTATTACATAAAAAAATTCAAAGGTGGTTTTTCAGAAGTGAAAAAAAGATATAAAAACCTTGTGGGGATTGTATCTGCGGCAATTTTTGCCTTTATTGTGACAAATCCAGCAATCACATCAAGAATAGCTTCTATATTTAAATTCCACCAAGATAGCTCTATCTCCTTTAGATTACAC
Organism: uncultured Gammaproteobacteria bacterium; assembly: GCA_964371485.1. Taxonomy (GTDB): domain Bacteria; phylum Cyanobacteriota; class Vampirovibrionia; order Gastranaerophilales; family Gastranaerophilaceae; genus CAYJMX01. Next base: position 4,182 of record CAYJMX010000020.1, read on the forward strand.
GTGTATGAAGCGTCTATGAAAATGTTTTTAGACAATCCATTTTTAGGAATAGGGGTTGGAAACAAAAACTTTAGAGAAATCTATGGATTGTATATGAAATCAGGCTATGACGCGTTAGCTAGCTACAGTGTGCCACTTGAAATAGCTGTTGAAAGTGGGATTTTCGCGCTTATCGCTTTCAGCGTTTTCCTTGCTTTTTGGATTAAAAGCTGTTTAAAAGTAATTAAAAAGGGCGATGTAACTAAAAAAATCATAGCAACTGCACTTCTTTTAACCGTTGTGGTAACAATGACTCACGGACTTTTTGATACGATTTTCTTTAGACCGCAAGTTCAAATTATTTTCTGGGCAAATGTAGCAATGCTTGCAGCTTTAAATGAATAATTAAGCGCCAAATCTTTCAAAGATTTTATCTATATTTTTAAGCTGAGATTGAATATCAAAACACTTTTTCATCTCTTCTTCATCTAAATGATTTTTCATATTATCCATAAAATTTCCATTGTTATGAAAAGCATCTAGTGCTTCTTTTTGCACAATTTCATAAGCCTGTTCTCTTGTCATTTTTTTACATAATTCCAAAAGACAACTTTGAGAGAAGATAATTGAGCCATATTTTTCTAAATTCTTTGCCATATTTTCTTCAACAATAACAAGATTTTCAATAACATCATTAAAACGAATTAACATATAATCAAGCAGAATAAAGCAATCAGGAACAATTACACGCTCTACACTTGAATGAGATATGTCACGTTCATGCCAAAGTGCAATGTTTTCTTGAGCACTTAATGAATTCGCCCTTAATATTCTTACTAATCCTGATAAATTCTCTGTTGAAATAGGATTTTTCTTGTGTGGCATAGCGCTTGAACCTTTTTGCCCTTTTTTAAAGCCTTCAAACACCTCTGCTACTTCCCATCTTTGAAGATGTCTTATTTCAATAGAGAAATTCTCAATCACTGCACCGATGTGCGCTATCGCGTTAATTAACGCGCTGTGTCTATCTCGAGCAATTACTTGAGTAGAAATTTTAGCAGGCTCCAGATTTAAAAACTCGCAAGTTAAATCTTCAATAATAGGATCAACATTTGAATATGTCCCAATAGGGCCTGAAATTTGCCCTACAAGAGCGTCTTTGAGGCAATATAAAAATCTTTTATTCGCTCTATCTAACATGTCATATAGATTTAAAAGCTTAAAACCAAAAGTGAGAGCCTCAGCCCCAATACCGTGAGAACGCCCTAGGCACACAGTGTTTTTGTGTTTAATTGCCATTTTTTTTATTGTATTTAACAACAATTCAATATCAGCTTTAATAATGTCACTAGCATCTTTAATTTGAAGCGCAAGCGCTGTATCAATAACATCAGAGCTAGTTAAGCCCATATGAATTAAAGGAGAAAACTTTTCACCGACATTTTCATTCACATTTTGCAAAAACGCAATTACGTCATGACGCACTATATTTTCAATTTCATCTATTCTATCTAAATCAAACTTTGCAGTTTTTTCAATGTGAGATAATGCCTCATTACTCACAACACCTTGTTTATTATAGGCTTTAAGTACTGCTATTTCTACATCAAGATAATATTGAAACTTAGAATTAAGATCAAAAATTGATGCCATTTTTTCGCGTGAATATCTTTTTATCATATTTTTAATTATATAACAAAAAATATTTTTCACATGTTTTTACTATAAGCATAGTAAAAATTTAAAGTACAATGCGCACTACCCCACGGTTTTATTTGACAGAATAAAATTCAAAACTGGAGAATGAAACTAAAAAAATAGAACACTTTTTAAGTAGAACCGCAACAAATTTACAAAAATTTACAAATCGAAGTGCTTAATTAGTCTATATCATGGCCAACTGGGTAATTGCTGGTACTTTAAATTATGAAACAATGTGATACAATAGACCTGTTGTTAGAAGAAAAAAAGAAAGGGAGGCATTTTATGTCTATTCTGGTAGAAAAATTAAAAGCTAAACCAGTCTCAAAGTCAAAATTCAATGACGAATTCCAACACTATTTAAAGAGTCAATGTTTAAAAACTACATTTAACGGTCTTGAACTAGAAACGTTCAGCTGGTACAAAAAAATGTTAGGTTTAAAATAGACCAAATCTTGGGATGTAAGATGAAACCCGAAAATTAAATAAGATGTTAAAGGCGCGCTATAAAAGAATTAGGCGCCTTTTTAGTTTGTATATTATTCTATTAGGCGATTTTTTATAAATTTTTTTTGTGCAATAATCAAAATTATGAAAAACTTATTCTTATTCTTATTTTTATTGCTTGCAATTAATGCCACATGTTTTGCAGATAACATAGGCAAATATCGCATAATTGATGAGAAAAGCGCAAAAGAGCAACTTGACACAAGAAAATTTGATGAAAATTCAAAGGTTATTTTTATTGTAGATTATTCAAATTCTATGAATGAAAAATTAGGTTCAAGACCAAAGCTTGAAATAGCGCTTGAAACACTTACAAATATTTTGCCACACATACCTAAAAAAGTTGAAGTTGGCCTAAGAATATACGGGCACAGAGGCGGTTTTACATATTTTGATGGCTGCAAAGCTTCAAAAATGGCGGTGCCACTAGCACAAAATAATACTTCAAGAATTTTATACGAGCTTAAAAACACAAAAGCGACAGGCTTTACTCCAATTACATATTCCCTTAAACAAACGGTTAACAAAGACTTTGCAGGTGTTAAGGGTAAAAAACATATAATTTTACTTTCTGATGGCGGAGAAAATTGCGACGAGTCGCCTTGTTCATATGCTATTGAACTTACAAAAAATAGATCTGATATAACTATTGATGTCATTGCTTTTGATATTTTTGATGAAGAGGCAAATTCTCAACTTAGATGCACGGCCCTTGCGACTTCTGGCAAGTTTTATAGTGCCAATTCTCAACAACAGCTTAAAGATAGCTTGTTTGAGAGCTTAGGGGTTGATAAAGAAGTTAAGGGTCAGATTAAGATAAAATAACAAGCTAATAAAATTAAAAACACAAAAGAGCTATACTCTTTTATTTTTGCATCTATTTGACTTTACAACAAAAATCTCAAACAAAGAAGGAGATTAAAAGCAAGGACTATAATCACATGGGTCAGGCAGACTATCATTATCAGATACATCGCATTCCATAGAATTTTTAAACACCATGCAATAACCGCAAGCACCTGCACCGCCAGTTTGGGTGCAATCATTCAGATTATCAGAAAAAGGAATCACTTTTGAACCTTCATGGTGAAATGTAAAATTCAACAAATCTTTCCCGTACACATTTGGACCATCAGACCCGTTTACATCGATGGTTACATGAAATAAACTGTCTGAACTAAGCGACATTCCATCAGCAAGACGCAATTTATGAGAGTCTGTATTTGTACTATAATTACCAGCGTCCCAACCCGCTTTAGACCCATAGTGAACATCAGGAAAGCAGCCTACAGTTTCAAAACAAGTTTCAGCAACATTTAAGTAAGGAGCAAGCTCTTTTAATAAATTTGAACTACGCGTATCCACCCTTGTTAAAGCACCAGGGTCTTCATTGCTCAATTGAAGATATGATTTTTGCATTGTATTATACGCTTTTTTTGCTGCAGCAATAAGTGCTCGATCTGCTGCTGAACTAACAACAGCGGGAACAGTAAGAGCTGCCACTACGCCAATTATAGATAAGGTAATTAAAATTTCAGCTAGCGTAAAGCCGCATTTTAAGGATTTTGCACTTGTTGTGATTATTTTTTTCATAATTTCACCTTGCTTATCTTTTTATTTATTATAACATATGATTTTTAATTTTTTAAGCATAGGCTAAAAAGCAAAAACTCACTTGCTTTCAGCGTGGCAAGTCTGCCTACAGTCGTAGTGCAATGGTCTTGCTCAACGCACCCCTTGGCACCGACTGCCGTGTTCAAGCTTTGCTCTGGTACGGCTCGAGCTGCCCGCCAATGCTCCTCGCATTGTCGTCACGCTCTGGCACACCATATGCTCGCTCTATCAAATCTAGTGCAGTCGCACTACGCTTCAAGCTTCGCTCGTAGTTCCTGAATTTCATATTTTAAGCGATTAATCTCACACTTAACAGGATCAGGAATTCTATGATGCTCAAGATGTCCTGAAACACAAACTCTTTGTTGCACAACGCGCCCTGGGATGCCCACCACTGTTGAATTTTTTGGTACGTTATCAATCACAACGGAGCTTGCTCCAATGTTTGAATTTTCTTCAATTGTAATATTACCTAAAACCTTAGCACCAGCGCCTATTGTGACATTATTGCATATGGTTGGGTGCCTTTTGCCTTTTTCTTTACCCGTACCACCTAAAGTAACGCCCTGATAGATTAAAACGTCATCTTTAATTATAGTGGTTTCTCCAATTACAACGCCCATGCCGTGGTCTATAAAAAATCTTTTTCCGATTTGCGCTTTTGGGTGGATTTCAATACCTGTTAAAAACCTTGCTACTTGTGAAATTAAACGAGGAATAAAAGGAATTTTCCATCTAGAAAGCTTGTTTGCAATTCTATACGCCACAAGCGCGTGAAACCCTGGGTATAAAAGAACTATTTCAAAAATGCTCTTTGCCGCAGGATCTTTTTCATAAATAGTATTTATGTCAGATTTTATATTGTTAATTCCTCGAAACAAGCTCCATTTCGATTCTTCAACTTTTTCTTCTATTTCTTCATTTATATTTTCTTGGCATTCGCAATTATTCATCAAATAATCCTTCACTAAAATATCTATCAGCACTATCAGCTAAAATACAGACTACCATATCATTTTTTCTTGAAAATGATGCCTTTTTATCAAGCTCTAAGGCTGCTGAAAGCACAGCACCAGAAGATATTCCAATTAAAAGTCCATCTTCTTTAACACATTGTTTTACGGTTTTAATTGCCATATCATCATCAACTGGCAAGATTTTATCCACAAGATTGCAATCATACAATTTTGGAACAAAATTTGGGCCAATTCCTTGAATTTTATGAGCACAGGCATAACCTTTTGATAACATAGGACTACAAGCAGATTCAACCCCATATGCTTTAATGTTTGGGTTTACTTCTTTTAATTTTTTTGCACTCCCACACAATGTGCCTGAACTGCCAACACCTGCCACAATTGCGCCTACTTTATTATCTGTTTGTTCTAAAATTTCAACCGCCGTGGTTTCATAGTGCGCTAAAATATTCGCCTCATTTTCAAATTGTTTTGGCTGAAAAACATCTTTTCCTTGCGCTTTTAATTCTGCAATAATTTTATTTGCTTTATCTATAGCGCCCTTCATTCCTTGCTCACGTGGAGTTAAGACAACATCTGCGCCATATGCTTTAATCAAATTTCTTCTTTCAATTGACATAGACTCTGGCATTGTTGCGATGAATTTAAATTTATAAAAATTTGCAATGTACGCTAAAGACACGCCAGTATTACCTGAAGTGGGTTCAACAATAACCGTATCAGGGCAAATTTCTCTATTATCAATCCCTTTTTTAATCATATACAAAGCAGCTCTGTCTTTTACAGATCCAGTAGGATTGTAAGATTCTAGCTTTGCCCAAAGATTTTGAGGTTTATAGCCATTATATGTGCCTTGAATTTTTACTATTGGGGTATTTCCGACAAGTTCAAGAGCATTTTTGAATGATTTTAGCATACTTACGTTTTCCTCCCTGAAGTACTCCGTTTTCACTTATTATAACATCTGTTGATGTTATTTTCTCACCCTCAAATTTTACTCCTCCACCTTGAATTAATCTTTTTGCTTCACCCTTAGAAGCTACAAATTTTAATTCTAAAAGAAGGTCAAGGATATTTTTTGCCTCTGTTTCAAATTCTTCAATATCATCTGGAATTGCTTTTTTCTGTACAACATTTATGAATTCATTTTGAGCGTCATCCGCTTGCTCTTTACCTTTATACATTTCAACAATAGTGTATGCTAGTCGCATTTTTTCATCACGAGGATTGTTGTCTTTATTAAAATCTAAATCACATAATAATGTGTAATATTTTTCCATTAAAGTATCAGGAATACTCATTAATTTTCCATACATATCTCGAGCGCTATCAGTAAATGATATACAGTGTTCTGGATATGTTTTAGACATTTTTACTTGTCCATCAGTACCTTCAATTAATGGTAGCAACATTGCAAGTTGTAAGTCTTTAAAACCATAATAATCTTGAACATCACGCCCCATTAAAAGGTTAAATCTTTGATCTGTGCCACCTAGTTCAATATCAGCCTTCACTTCAACACTGTCATATGCTTGCATTAAAGGGTAGAAAAATTCAACAATACTAATAGGTTGGCCTTGAGAATATCTTTTTGCAAAATCGTCACGAGTCATCATTTTAGCCACAGTAGTAGATGTTGAAAGTTTTAACATATCCACAAAACTCAAGCTATGAAGCCAATCTGCGTTGTTTGTAACTTCTGCTTGATTAATATCAACAACATAGCTCATTTGTTCAAAATAGCTTTTTGCGTTGAATTCAACTTCTTCTTTAGACAATGCTTTTCTTGTTTCAGACTTTCCTGAAGGATCGCCCACCATGGCTGTAGCACCGCCTACAATTAGTACAATTTTATGACCTAAATCTTGAAAAGCTTTTAATTTTCTCATAACAACGCTGTGCCCAAGGTGTAAATCAGGACGCGTTGGGTCTAAACCGAGTTTTACTCTTAGGGGTCTATTTTCATTATGAGCAATTTGCAATTTATAAGCAAGTGATTTATAGCCATCAGGAAGGATTTCAGCCCCTTCGCTAATTTTTTTCGCTTGTTCAATAAATTTATCTTCAATTGTAATTTTGTCGCTCATTTTTACCCTCATTTTCTTAGAAAATAATATCATAAATTCACTAAAATTTAAAATAATATCAAAAGTAGTCTATCAATTGTAACCAACTTGATTAGATATACTATTTAATATATAATCAAATCTGATATCCAAGGAGAAAAAATGGAAACTGACTCGAGTATGTTTTTAAACTTATTTTTAACAGTATTTTTACTGCTTTCAAATGGGTTTTTTGTCGCAAGTGAATTTGCAATTGTTAGTGTTAGAAAAACAAGAATCGCACAAAGGGCTAAAGAGGGTAATACAGACGCAAAAATAGCACTGCATGAGATAGAGCACCTTGATAAAACAATTGCTGCTACTCAATTAGGTATTACAATATCTTCAATCGGTCTTGGTTGGGTAGCTGAGGCTACTTTGGTCAAGATAATTGAGCCATTATTTGCCTTTTTACCTGATATGTTAAAAGTATTTGCAACGCACTCACTAGCTGTTGCAATAGCATTTATAATTGTTACTTTCTTACACGTTGTACTGGGTGAATTGATGCCAAAATCTGTTGCACTACAATATCCAGAGAAAACTACACTTGTTATTGCAAGGACAATGAGTATAGTAACAAAAATTTTCACACCGTTTATTTTCATCTTAAACGGCTTTGCCAACTGGCTTTTAGCACTATTTAAAGTTCCACCAGCCAATCATGCGCATCTTGTGCATACAACAGAAGAGCTTGATATGATTATTAATGAATCTCACAAAGGCGGGGTTTTAAACGATACTGAAAAAGAAATTTTACAAAATGTATTTAAATTCTCTGACACTTTAGCAAAACAAGTTATGGTGCCTCGTCCTGATGTTGTTTCTATACAAATCGGAACAACAGTTGAAGATATTAATAAAATTATTGTTGAAAATCAATACACAAGATATCCAGTTTATTCTGAAGATTTAGACGATATTTTAGGTATTTTACATATTAAAGACATTTACAAATTAATGACTCAAGGAAAAGACATTAATTTAAAAGAAATTTTAAGAGAAGGGGTTTTAGTTCCTGAAACAATGACTATGGACAACCTTGTTTTAGAATTTAAAGAGAAAAAAGCTCAAATGGCTCTTGTAATAGATGAATTTGGTGGGGTTTCTGGCCTTATTACACTAGAAGATGTATTAGAAGAAATTTTTGGCGAAGTGCAAGACGAGTTTGATGAAGAAGAAGCTGAAATCAGACAAATTTATGAAAATGAATACATCGCAAATGCCATGATGAGAGTGGATGAATTTAACGAATTTTTTGAATTAAATATTGATGATGAGGACGTTGACACTATTGGCGGACTTGTTGTTAAAAGCCTTGGGCATATCGCAAAACAAAACGATGAAGTGAAAATTGATAACTTTATTTTCTCAGTTTTAGAAGTTGATGGCGCAAGAATTGTTAAAATTAAAATTAAAAAAGAAGACATTCAAGAACCACAAGGCGAATAATAAATAAAACTATCCTAGTGGCTATATAGCACTTTAGAGTGCATTATTTATGCTGCTTTGTTAAGTTATAAATCATTTGCTTAACAAACCGTAAAATCAGCACAAAAAAAGACGATTTTGTATTAAAATTACATTAAGGATAGTAATTTAAAAACGAGGATTAATTAGGGGTTATGGCGGACAACGTTGAAATAAAAATTGAACAACTAACAGATGCAGTAAAAGGGCTATATTCTCGCCCAGCATTATCTCAAAGCGAGATTAACAATTTAATGACAAATCTAGCACAAAGATTTGAAAACTCATCTGATATGGGCGCTCAAAAGCTTGTATCTGTTGTTATAAACGAGAGTAAAAAAATTCTTGAAGACAAGCACCACGACACAAAACAACACCTTGTTAATTTTGAAAACCCTGTAAAACAAATGGCATCAAGCGCTAACAACCCTAAAGTAGCACTTGAAGTTACAAAAATCCTTACTGAAGTTACTGATATGTTCACAAAATTGAACGATCAAGAAGTTCAATTGCAAAAAATTCACCAGACTTTAATTGGTGAAAAACAAGGAAATCCAGTAAATGAGATTATCAAATTAAATAATGAGTTTATATCTTTTTCAAAAGGTTTTGAAAATATTGTAGAAACTTTAAACAAAAATTTTGGTGACTTTTTAAATCAAGTAAAAGCATATTCTTCAAAAGAAGAACTCTCGCAAATGGCACTAGAGCTTGATAATATAAGTGGAAATGTAAGCTCTGTTATATCAGCACTAGCTATTATCGAGCACAAGTATCAAGACTTAACAGGTTTAATTAACGCTTTTTCTCAGAAAGAAGCGTTATTCGCGCAAAGCGCACAAGAAGTTCGCCAGTTATCTCAAAAAATGGATGAACTGAAAGATGCCGTACAAAACACGGCTCAGGTTGAAAATACACCAGATGAAACAAGTGAGCGTCTTGCGATTTTATCTGAAACAATTAACACAATAATTTCAAATGTTAATGAATCAATTGAACAAAACAGCCACGCACTTACAGGCGCTATTAACGCGATTGAAAATAGATTAAATAGAAACATCACACTAGAAGACTTTAACAATTTAAAAAATGATTTTAATAACATGATTGAAGCTTTAAAAGAGCACAGCAATCAAAACAAACACGACTTTGTAAACAAGGTTCAAGACACATTAATTCACATAAAAGCTCAAAATGAGAGCGATTTTAAAATGCAAATTGAATCTATCGCAAATGGCATTCAAAACAGCTTGCAATCAACATTTAACGACATAGAGCACATCAAAAATCAAATTGAAGAAAGAAAAAATCTTCCTCAAGATGTTCAAAACCTAAGCGAAAAAGTTCAATGGGTGGGTGACAATGTTGAAAAACTTACAAATATTAATTTAAAAGATGACGTTAAACAAGCCCTAGATGAGGGTGTAAACTCTTTATATACGCAGTTAAACAAAGTTCAAGAAGATATCAACTCTCAAAAAAACCTTCCTCAAGATGTTCAAAACCTTAGCGAGAAAGTTCAATGGGTTGGTGACAATGTTGAAAAAATCACCAATGTGAACTTAAAAGAAGATTTTAAAAATTTAAATGAGAAAATTCAGTGGGTGGGTGACAATGTTGAAAAACTTACAAAT
>CAYJMX010000021.1:0-10605 GCA_964371485.1 uncultured Gammaproteobacteria bacterium
AACACGATAATTCTAAATATTTAATTTCAAAATATGAAGACATATCTATTGAAAATTGTGCTAAAGGGCAATTGGAGTTAGCAAATATTTTGATAGATAAAAATTCAAAATATAATTTTGTTATTAATAATTTTAAAAATGAGCAAGGTGACTTGGTTTTAGGGGATTTAATTAACATTACAAAAGGTGACATTAAAGATTTAGAGTACAAAAATTTAATTATAGCTGATGTAAATAACGCCAATGGCGCAGACTGTGGGCTTATAGACGGGTTATTAAAAAAAGATTATAAAAATGTTTTTTCCTATGCTGGATACAATACAAGCGCAAACACAATAGGCTGTGCGCTTTTGATGTTTGTTGTTAAGCATTATGCTATTAAAAATAATACATATAATGATGAAAAATTTAAAAAAATTATGTTTATAAGACTTCTTGATGATTATTGCTATCAGGGGATTTTAAGAAAAGAAATTAGAGAAAACGCACCAAATTTTAAAGAAAAATTGGCAGAAAAAATTGAAGATTTTAAAATTTATGAGAAAAAAATCGCCCAATTTTTAGATTTTAAATATAATAAAATAAAGTACACACTCCCTTGGGATAGAAGTTTTGAGATAAGAATTGATGTTAAAGATTTATAATATTTTCTATAATTTATTTTTTCTGCCTTTAATGCTCATTTTAAGCGTATTTTCAAAAAAAATCAGAACAGGCACGATAACAAAACTTGGAAAATACAATTTTAAAAATGAAAACAAAACCCTTTGGTTCCACGCGGTGAGTGTGGGTGAAGTTATGCTGGCAAAAAGCGTGATTGAAAATCTGCATCACGATTTTGAAATTGTACTAAGCACATCCACTCCACAGGGGCAAAAATTCGCTCAAGAAAAGTTAAGTGAAATGTGCAAACAAATCACATATTTTCCATATGACACAAAATTTGCAATAAAAAAAGCAATCCAATCTATAAATCCAAAGGCGGTTTATATTATTGAAACAGAAATTTGGCCAAATTTAGCTAAAGAATTAAAAGATAAAAACATCCCTATATCTATCATTAACGCAAGAATTTCAGATTCTACATTTAATTCTTACAAAAAATTCAAATTCTTTTTTAAAGATGTATTAAAAAATTACAGCGCAATTTTAGCGCAAAGTGATAGTGACGCTCAAAAATATATTGCAATTGGAGCAAATCAAGACATAGTACAAGTTTCAGGTAACATAAAATTTGACATTAAAAAGCCAGACGCTGAAATTAAAGAAAAATATGAAAGCGAATTTAAAGCTTACAATAAAGATATTATAGCTTTTTGCTCTACTCACAGTGACGAGAACGCGTATTTGATTTTTGCATATAAAAAAATGCTTGATAAAAAGCCAGATTTGAAATTATTGATAGCACCTAGACACTTAGAAACCGTTAAAAATATAGAAAAGATGCTCTCTAATTTAAATATTTCATACTCTAAAAGAAGCGAACAGGGCGATTTTGAAAAAGGAAACGTGCTGATTTTAGATACTACAGGGGAGCTAGCAAGTGTGTATTCAATTGTAAATATAGCAGTTATAGCAGGCTCATTCAATAAAACAGGTGGGCACAACCCGCTTGAGGCGACGATTTTTAACAAACCAACAATCACAGGAAAAAACATTAAAAACTTTAAATATATTTATAGCGAGCTTTTTAAAAACAACTGCTCTTTTCTTGTAAAAGATTTAAAAGAGCTCGAGCAGAGAGTTTTTTCAATATTTGACGATAAAGATTTATTAAAAAATCTTGAAGAAAATTGCAAGTTGGTTATGGAGAAAAACTCTGGGGCGTTGAAATACACAGAAAATTTTATTAAGAAACAAGGGGATAAAAATGCAAACAAGCGAAATTAAGTTTCAAAAATGGCACGGACTAGGAAATGATTTTATTATTCTAGAGAACACAAAAGCCACGCCAGAACTTGCAATTAAACTGTGTGATAGAAATTTTTCGATAGGCGCTGATGGCATTTTTTCACTGGATAAATCTGATAGCTGTGATATTAAATGGCATTTTTATAACTCTGATGGGACATCCGCTCAAATGTGTGGGAACGCCATTCGTTGTTGCGCTTTATATGTAAAAGAAAAAAATATTTTAAATAAAAATAAATTCAGCGTTGAAACCCTTGCTGGCACTATAATTCCAGAAATTTTAGAAAATAATGAAGTAAGGGTTGATATGGGTAAACCTATTTTAGATGCTAAAAAAATTCCAGTTAATTCTAATAGCCCACAAGATTTTAAAGTTCAAAACTTTGAAGCCACAGCGGTTTCTATGGGAAATCCACATTGCGTTATTTTCACCCAAGATGATGGAAAGAAATTAGCCCTTGAAATGGGTAAGGCCATTGAATTTGACCCAATTTTTCCACAAAAAACAAATGTTGAATTTATAAATATAATTGATAAAAATAATATTAAAATGAACGTTTGGGAAAGAGGCTGTGGGATAACTCTTGCCTGTGGCACAGGCGCTTGCGCTTCTGTTGTAGCGGGCATATTGAAGGGGAAGCTTAATGATACGGTTAAGGTTGAACTTCAAAAAGGCTCATTAAAAATTGAATATTTTGGCGAAAATGTATTTATGAGTGGGCCTGCCACAAAAGTTTATGAAGGCAAATTAATCATATAAAAAGTCAATTGTCAGGTTTAATCTAGTGTGTTAAAATTAGATTAATATGTGATGAAAATAGGAAAATTTTATAATGGCTAATGTAGATAATTTTAAAGAATATACTTTTCCTTGGCTAATTTTTAAATCAGGGGACTCTAAATTTGCCATAAATACTGAAAAAATTATATCGATTTCTATTTTAACAAATAAAATAACTCCAATGCCGCATATGCCGCATTACACAAGGGGTCTTATGAATTTAAGAGGAAGCGTTACACCTCTTATAGATTCAAGAAAGCTTTTCAAAATGGTCACACTTGAACAGGAGCTTGCCGATTTTTCAGAAATGATTGAAAAAAGAATTCAAGATCATAAAGATTGGATTGAGGAGTTACTTTTTTGTATAAAAGAAAAAAGGGAATTCACACTTCCAACTAGTCCACACGAGTGTAAATTTGGCCTTTGGTATGACAATTATAAAAACCCTCATATCTCTAATTCTTTAAGAAAAATAGATGAGCCACATACCTTATTGCACACTCAAGGAGAAGAGCTTTTAAAAAAATCGTTGGAAAAGAAAAATATAGATATATTCTCTGAAACAAAAAGGGTGTCGATTGCTCTTAATAAAACTCTTAAATATCTAACCGAGTGTCTAAATGAAACAGCAAAATCTTTAAAAGAGAGCTATAAAGAGATGGTAGTTGTTATAGAAAATAAATCTAGTAAAATTGGTTTAATTGTTGATGAAGTATGTTCTGTAGAACAAATTACATATCTATATGGCGAAGAATCAAGTTCAACATTACAAGAAAATAAATATATATCTGGCATAGGAAGAGACGAAAAAACAGGAGACGTCTTGCTTCTTGTTAATGAAGCGATTCTTAAAGACGCAATTAAATCATGCGAAGATGGTGAACTTCAAGAGCCTGCTTAGTTCTGTTTGCAAAGTGCAATCAAAGTTGTTGCAATATCGTGTATCGGCTTGATTAAATCAACGCCACCACATGCTATAGCTTCTTTTGGCATACCAAACACAACACATGTTTTCTCATCTTGAGCTATTGTCTTTGCTCCTGCAGTTTTCATATTTAAAAGACCCTTAGCGCCATCTCTGCCCATGCCTGTTAATATAGCACCCACGGCATTTTTTCCAACAACTTTTGCCATTGAATTAAAAAGAACTTCAACCGCTGGTCTTTGATGAAAAAGCATTGGACCATCTAAAAGGGTAACATGGTATCCATCCATTCCTTTCACAATTTCCATATGCTTGTTACCAGGAGCCAAAATTGCTTTACCAGCTTCAAGTTTTTCTCCGTTTTGAGCTTCCACAACTTTTATAGCGCAAAGCGAATCCATTCTTTTTGCAAACGCCGCTGTAAAATTTTGAGGCATATGCTGTACCATAACAATTGGAGGACAATTTGCTGGCATTTTTGAAAGCACTTCTTTAATTGCTTCAGTTCCACCAGTAGAGGCACCTATTGCAATTATTTTATCTTTATCAAAGTTCATTAAGCTTGGTTTTATAGTGTCAACAATTGGTGTATGAGTTTCAACAGTTTGTTTTTCAGCCGCATTAGAAGAGGCAGCAATTTTTACCGGAGCAACAGTTGGTGTTGCGGCTTTGCCAAGGTTTTTTGCGCACGCTGCAGCTTTCACTTTTGCAATCAATTGTTCTGCCATATCAGCTGTTGAATATGACGTACCAGGTTTTGCAATAACTTCTACAGCACCCAATTCTATTGCTCTTAGTGCAACCTCACCACCCTTTTGAGCAAGCGAACTTACAACAACAACAGGCATTGGATAGTGTTTCATAAGTTTTTCTAAAAACGTCAAGCCGTCCATTCTTGGCATTTCAACATCAAGTGTTATAACATCTGGTCTTAATTCAACAATTTTATCGCGGCCCGCTATAGGGTCAACTGCCGAACCAACCACCTCAATTTCAGGATCTTTTGCTAGTTCCTGAGTAAATATTTTTCTCACTAATGCTGAATCATCAATTATTAATACTTTTATCGCCATACCAGTCTTTCGCCCTTATCTTATTTGCCTTATACACCATTACTTCCCCATTTGCGGTATTAAATAACACTTTTCTGCCAAAAAACCCGCCGGTGTCGTTATTCACAATTTTAATATCATTCTTCTTTAAGAATTTTTTTGCTAAATCTACATTTTTTTTGCCAATTTTACTACTATTTTGTTCATAGTTATATGAACCACCTAGAACATGTGCTCTTAAATTTTCTTTTTTTGCACCCATTTCTAACAACATATCGATTAATTTTGGAATAGAATTTTCTCCTATTTGAGGATTTGTTAGGTAATTTTTGCCTCTAGGGTTTTTAGGAAAATAAAATTATTCATTCCGCCGATTCGTCTAATTGGATCATTTAAGCACACCACAACACTAGAACCTGCCACCGATGCCACCCAATAAGGCTTGTGACAAGCAAATATTCCTCCTGTTTGTAAGTGATACTTCAATTCCATAGTTTACTATTTCCTCTTATATATCGTTGGTTCGTGATAAGCAAAATCATGTTTTAGTTTTATTAAGCTTTCTGAGTGACCCACAAAAAGCAACCCTTGGTCTACTACAACATTATAAAATTTATCAATTAGTCTTTGTTGCATATTTTCACTAAAATATATCATGACATTTCTACAAAATATTATATCAAATGGAAGTTTAAAGGGGAAGTTTTCCATTAAGTTAAATAAACGAAAAGTAACTAAATTTTTAATCTCATTACAAATTGAATATCTATCGTCCTTTTGAATAAAATATTTATCTATATAATGATCATTTAAATTATCACTTGTGCTGAATTTATATGAACCATTTAAAGCTCTAGCGATACAACCTGGGCTGACATCTGTAGCTAAAATTTTAGGTTTAATACCACTAGGTAAAATTTCATTTAAAAGCATAGCAAGTGAGTATGCTTCTTCACCAGAGGAGGACGCTGAAGACCAAACTCTTAGCTCATTTGATGCCTTTACGCTTTTTGAATTACTCACAATTTCATTAATATTTTTTTTAATAAATTCAAAATGAGATTTTTCTCTAAAGAAGTGAGTTTTATGAACAGTAATTGTATCAACAAATACATTTTGTGCATTTTTTTGCTTTTGGGTAATACACGGTGAGGCTATATAATGATAATACTCAAGAGTATCTACGATACCTTCTTTTGCCATTAGTGAAGATATTTTATACGCCAGTATATCCTTTTTTGATTCTTCTGTATAAATGCCAAAATTCATATAGATAAATTCGCAGAACATATCTATATGTTTTTTTTCAATATTATGGTCATTTGTATTGTTTATCATTTTTACTCTTAACTAAAAGTCATTTAATGGTATAACATCTTCTGGATTAACAGCTTTTGCACCAATTAATTCTTGCTCTACAACATTTGCCGATCTTCTATCATCAGCTACTCTTGTTGAAACAGCTGTTTGTTTTGGAGCAATTGCGACATTATTTGTATCAGCTTTATCAGAACTTACTATTCCATTTAAACCAAGCACAAGCTCCTTAATGTTATCTGTGAAATGAATCAAGTCTTGAGATTCTTTAACACTTTTTTCAGAAATAAGCACCTGAGACTGTAATACAGTTTCTATTTGCGAGATTGCCTGTGATATTTGAGTAATACCAATTACTTGCTCTTGAGAAGCAGTCGATATTTCATCTAAAAGCTCTTTTACTTTTTCAGATTTAGAATTTATATTTGTAAGTTCATATCCCACAATTTCAGATACTCTTGCTGCTTGTTTTGTCAAATAAACATCACCCTCAATAATTGAAGCAGTGTCTTTTGCAGCCTGAGCGCTACGTTGAGCTAGACTTCTAACCTCTTCTGCTACAACAGCAAAGCCTTTACCAGCTTCACCAGCGCGCGCCGCCTCAACAGCAGCATTTAAAGATAGGATATTTGTCTGAAAGGCGATATCATCAATTACTTTAATAATTTTAGAAATTTCAACCGATGATGTCTCAAGGGCATTCATTGATTCAAGTAATTTTTTCATTTCATCAACACCAGTCTTAGCACCAGTTTGCGCTTGTTCAGCCAATACAACTGCTTCTTTTGTATTTTGTGTTGTTTGTTGAACCATTGATGATGTTTCCTCTATTGTAGAAGAAAGTTCTTGCACACTAGCCGCTTGTTCAGCCGTACCTTCTGCTAGTTGTTCACCACCACCAGAGATTGCATTTGAGCAAACCGCAATATTATCATACAGGTCAATCAGCTCTTTTTTTACTTTTACAATTCTGTATTTAGCACCACTTAAAATAAAACTTGCAAAAACGAAACTCATTATGAATTGAATCCCGTAAACAGCTAACACATGAGAGATTGGACTTGTGTTAGACAGGAAAAATTGCCCGATTACTGTTGCTGACATTTGTCCAACAATAGCAACCATAACAATAACTGCCCTTAGTTCAAATTTTGCTAAAAATCTATTCATCTTGACTCGCTTTCCTACGTTTTTTAATTATCATACATAAAATTAACATCTAATATTAAAGATATTGAACCATTGCCTAAAATTGACATGCCTGATAAATACTTTAAATTAGAAAATTCTTCTTCAAGAGGCTTAACTACTACCTCTTGTCGCCCTGTAATACCTGTTATTGGAAGTATTCTAAAATCGTTATCTACTTCAAGGACTAGCGCATAAGGAAAATCTTGATTTTCATCTGCGTTTTTATAAAATTTTGAAAGTTTAACAATAGGCATAATTTCATCTCTGAGATTATACATTGTTCTTTTGCCATTTGTGCATATCCAAGATTTTTCATCTATGAGAATAATCTCTCTTACATTAACCGTTGGAACAATAAACCTTTGTTCTTCAATGTCGATTAATATTCCGTTCATAATTGCATAGTTAACAGGAACCTCTAGCGTGAATGTGCTTCCTTTTCCTGCTTCACTTTTTATTGAAATCTTGCCACCAATTTTTTGAATTTGAGTTTGCACAACATCCATGCCAACGCCACGTCCAGAGATGTTATCAACCTTATCAGCAGTTGAAAAATTAGGAAGGAGAATAAATTCTTGAATTTCTTCATTGCTATATTCTTTATCAGATTCAACCAATCCCTTTTCAATTGCTTTTGCAAGCACCTTATTTGTATCTATGCCTTTTCCATCATCAATAATATCGATGAAGATTTTGCCTCTTTTATTATAAGCTTCAAGGCGCACTTGACCTTTTTGTGGCTTGCCCGCTATTGTTCTATCATTAGGATTAGATTCAATACCGTGAGCTATAGCATTTTTAATAAGGTGGATTAATGGCTCAAGTAATTTATCCGCTACAACTCTATCTATTTCTGTTTCATCACCGCTGGATATAAAATCTACATCTTTTTTCAATTCAACTATTGTATCATCAAGGTTTTTTGTAAAAACTATATCATGAGAATAATTTTGCAAGATGTGCTCTTTAAAAAATGATTGATTTGTAATTAATTCACCAATTCCATCAACCAGACTGTCAATTTTAGAATTAGCAACTTTCATATATTCTTCAACGACAGGCTTTTTTTGAACGCTTGAAGACGCTTCAGCTTTAAGAGAAGGTGTACTTTCAATCTGAGGCTGTTGCTCTTGTTTTAAAGCCGTGTTATCAATTTTTTTATCTACATTTTTTAAATCAGAAGGCGAAACATATGTAGGAGACACTTCTTCTTTTTTAATTTCTTCTTTAGCTTCTATTTCTTCTGTTTTTACAATTTCAAGAACTTCTTGTTCTTGCTTTTTTTTGTCTGTCTTTTTTATATCGTCTTTTTCAACTTTCTTTATTTCTTTTTTGGTTTCTTTTTTTGCCTTTTTCTTTTTAGTTTCAGGTTCCTTGTCTTCTAAAGAAGCATCACTATCAAGCGTTTCTTCTTCTCTTTGTTTCTTTAAATCAGCAAAAAATTCTTCAAAATAATCATAATCAATTTGATGTTCATTTAAGACATTGTTTGGTTGAATATCATTTTCTTCAATATCTACTTCTATAACCTGATTTAATGACTTTAAATGCTCAATATGAGTTTTAATTTCACTTACCAAATCCTTGTCTTGCCACGCATCAATCTCGTTACATAATACTTTAATAAAATCCGCCGTTTTTAATATGGCATTAATGACATCAGGCGTAACCCCAGCTTGGCCTTGTCTACAATAGTCCATAACTGTTTCAGTTTTATGTGCAAGCTCTTGAATAATTGTATGTTCAACAAATCCTGCTAAGCCTTTTATTGTGTGATAAGCTCTAAACATAGAGTGGATAATTTCCATATTATCAGGCTCTTTTTCAAGGGTAAAAATGTTTAATTCGATTGAATCAACATGTTCAAGAGCTTCTTGAATAAAATCATTCCAGAACTCTTCATCTACTTGAATATTTAAATTGTTATAATCAATATCTTGCATTACGCTCCTTGAATGTTATATGAAATATCAAACTTTTCGCCTTCTATTCTAAAGAATAGGTTTATTGTTGGCACTTTTGAAATCATAGATTTTAGATTGTTTCCAGCAATATATGTTGGAGAAGATAGAAACACATTTTTTAACTTTGCGCTTTTTAGAACTCTTTTTGAAAAATCATTAAAAAAATCTGCCACTGCTGATTTTACATAGATATCAACATCCGTTTGATTTTTTGTGCCCATCAATTTTCCTGCAATGGCTAAAATTGTATTTCTTGTGCAACCAAACATAAAATTACCTTCAGATTCACCACTAGCACCAACAATTACGTTGTAGTCAGCATTGAAATTTAAAGAACTAGCTGGAACTTCGCACATAAATTGATGCTCCACATCAAGATAAGTAAGCATTTCATCAAATATACTAACAAAAGCGCTTTGTGTATCAGAACTCATCTTGTTCGCTCCCATCATTATAACCAATATCTAGATAAAACGCTCCGGCACTTGTTTTATAGTATTTTTTTTCATTTAAAATATGCGGAGTAATCACTTCAAGATTGCTTGCCTGTAAAATTGCAGGTGGAGTAATCCAAGTTGCTCTTCTGCCGAATTCATCGTTTATTAAAGTGGCGCATCTGCCACAGCACATATTTGCAAATTCAGCTAAGTAAACAAAAAGTTCATCTTTATCTTCTAATTCATCTCCAAAATTCATTAATTTTGCAAGATTATTGGCAGCTGAAAGTGGTGTGTTGATTAAAATTCTTCCACTTATTTCTCCGGTAAAGCCGATTATCATAGAGAGCATTTCTTCATCGTGAATATCAAACTCTGGACACACAGAAGCACTATCTTCTGAAATTTCTTGAATTATTTCTTCAAAAGATTTTGCTGCGTTTTGTATTAAAGCTTGAAATTTTTCACTAATTTCATTCATCTAAGCAAGCGCCTCGTTTAAAGCACCAATTAAAGCATCAGGCTTAAACGGCTTTGTCAAGAAGTGCTTAATGCCAATTGATTTTGCTTCATCTAAAAGTGCACCATCACCCATGGCGCTTAATAGTACAATTTTAATATTTGGATATTTTGAATATAAAATTCTAGCAGCTTCAATCCCGTCCATAATTGGCATTGTAACATCTAGTGTCACAATATCTGGCTTGATTAATTCATATTTTTCAACGCCCATTTGACCGTTTAAAGCGTGCGCAACAACTTCATAATCCGTATTTTCTAATGCTTTCATTATTGTTTTATAAACAAATGGCGAATCATCAATTACTAAAACTTTTATACCCATATTAACCTTATCTTAATACCTTCTATATAATATTACACCTATAATCCAGTTTTGTAAACTTTATTAAGGGTTTTTGTTTGCAAGTTTTTTTCTCAATTTATCGTAAAAACCTAAAAATTCTTTATACTTATCAGTCTTATCAATATATAGATAATTTTTTGCTATTAGCATATACGCCTCAAG
>CAYJMX010000021.1:10615-14147 GCA_964371485.1 uncultured Gammaproteobacteria bacterium
CACATTTTGAAAGATGTGTAAGGGCAACCTTGTGATTTTGATTTATGGTTTCTAAAATAGCAGAAATTTTATAAGCGTCAGAATTATCGCCATCTTTCATAAGCGCAAGTTTGCTCATTTTATATGCCTTATCAAATTTGCCAAATTTCGCAAGCGCGAAGGCATATGTTGTGTATAATTCATTTGGGCATTCTATTGAAATTGAGAGTTTTTCATAAGTTTTTAAAATCTCTTCTGGATCACCCTCGCCTGTTTCTAAAGTCAGTTGTTCATTACATTTGTTGATGTAAAAATTAATGTCAATTCTATTAGCATCAAGTGTGTCAGCTTTTGTAAAATATTCTAGTGCTTGAATGTAGTCTTTATCAAGAAAAGCGCAAACGCCAAGGTTTAACAAAACATCAGCATTATCTGGATTTATCTCATATGCTCTTTCAAAGCAGGCTTTGGCTTCATCATACCTTTTTTGCTCTTTATAGATTAAACCCATATTAAACAAAGAATCAATATCATCAGGTCTAATTTCTAATGCCTTATCAAAAGTTTTGAGGGCTTGATTATATTTTCCAAGCATAAAATTAGAACACGCACTCATATATGTCGCTTCAAAGTGAGCTGGCGCCAGTTTTGATATGCTATCAAAGATGACTTTTGATTCTTTATACTCACCAGAATTATAAGCCTCAAGGCCCTTTTTATACATTGAAGACGGACTTTTTCCGCTAAAAAATGCAACTAAAGCGATAATTATTACTAAAACTACTATGAATGCTATGAAATATATTTGCAACATTTTTATTCTAGCTCTAAAATATCCGTTATCTGTATTCCCCAGTTACCATCAACGGCCACCACTTTTGCTTTCGCTATTTCAATTTCATTGGCGAACACTCTAACATGTTCTGTGTTTTCAACATCTAGTTGAGCAATTGAACCTTTGTCAAATCTTAAAAGCTCATCAAGTCTTACCTTGGTATCACCAAGTATTGCAGTTATTTCAATGTCTACATCTTTGATGTTTTCCATGTTTTTCAATATGGCATCAGAGAAAATAACACTTATAGGAGCACTTACTCTTAAATCGTATGCTTGAGAAAGCGCCACTCTTGAGTTAGTGAATACTTTGATTTTATAATTTCTTCCAATTGCAAGGCTTAAATCGTAATTAATAGCGCAATCGTATATTTTTGTGTCGAACTCTTTTAGCATATCTTCGTATGAAATTGGCTCTTTTGTCTTTTGATCAATTGATAATTTTGTATCAAAAATTTCAACAAAACCTGTTTGAATAGAATGGAACATATCGCCCATCAAGGCATTTGTGGCGTTAATTAACACTTCATTTAAGGCATTGCTCGCCTCAGAACTGTCAGCACCTATCATAATATTTGCCACAAAAGACACTGCTTCATTTGGAATTTGAATTAAAATGGCGCTACTGTGCTCTTTTGCCTTTGCTTCAATTTTATACACTGTTGTGTCTTTGTCTTGATACTCTTTAAAGTCATAAATAGGAACAACCTTGTCAATAAAGCAAGTGAATTCGCCCTTTGCAGCTGATTTTATTTTATTTTTAAGAGCCCTAATTATAAGATTAGGAAAATTTTTGTAATATTTTCTTATTACCTTGCACTCTTTAACACTTACTTTACTCATCTATTTTCCTCATAAAATCAATAAACTTATGTAATATAAAAATATTATACCTAGCGCCACCAATTCTCAACATTGTTAACAAAATTTCTTCCTTGCTTTTGCCTTTTAGGGCAAAATTTACATAGGCATTAGCGATAGATACAATATTACTTGGTGGAAATTCATTTCTGAAATCTTTATTTAAAAAGAAATCAGAGGTATCAAACTTTTTATGTACCACTACAACTTCTCTAGCTATAATTTCTGGTATGTCTTTATTCTGCGTTAAATATTCAACTACAGCATTGTCAGAATCATCACTTAAGGCATTTTTTATATCGTGATAGTACGCAACTTTTTTAACAATTTCTGTATCATCAATTTTAAGCATAAGTAAACGTGCAATCTTTACAGATAATTCAACAACACTATCAGCGTGGACTTCATCAAATTTTGAAGAATCAAAAATTATCTCTTTTTTTTGTGGTTCTTCCTTAATTTCTTCTTGTTCTTCAAATATTTCTTGCTGAGGAGCTTGCACTATTTGGGGTTCTTCACCCTCTGATTCAGAATTTACACCATCTTGAACCAAGTTGTCTTCTTGAGCATCATTTTGTTTTTGAACAATAGGCTCTTCTTTTTCTTCTTCAACTTTATTAACCTGTTCAATCGCTTCTTGCGCTTGCTCGTTTATGGCTTCAATATCAATTTCTTCTTTTGGAATATTTTTATTCACCATATAGCACTCTTTAAAATACAAAATAGAAATAATATCTTTTGTGATAGGCGAATCTTGAGGATATAAAACATTTTTATCCTTATCAATAACTTCTCCATCAAAAGTTTCTTTTTTTAGCAAATCAAGTGCGTATAATTTTTCCATATGTCTATAATAGACTAAATTTTAAAAGTGTTCAACATCATTAAGCTAATGGAAGTACAATAGAAAAAGTAGTTCCAACATTTACTTCACTTTGAACAAGAATTTCGCCTTTTAAAGCTTGAGCTATCTTATTTGATAAATATAGCCCTAAGCCAAGTCCAGTGCTTGCATTATTCTTTGATTTTGTATAATATTTATCAAAAATTTTATTTATATTTTTAGCATCAATCCCATCACCATAGTCTTTAATTGAAATTACAAAATTATTATTTTTCATCCCTAAAATTAGATCCACAAAATTTGACTTTGTGCCGTGATATATGGCATTAAAAAGCAAATTGCAAATCGCTCGAGATAAAAGCAATTTATCTGTTTCAATAAATACATTGTCTTTTATTTCATCAAAAAATCTTATTTCTTTATTCTTTGAAACACAAAAAGAATGAAGTTGAGAGATTATGTCTTTTAAATATTTTTTTAAATCAACATTTTTTTCATAATTTGGACAAAAGCCATTTTCTTCAAATTTTCTAGCCTCTAAAAACCCCTCAACATAAAGCTTTAAGTCGTTATTTGTTATTTTAATATTTTTTATAACTTCTTTTTGTTCAAGCGTCAATGCGCCAAATTTTTCTTTTAAAAGAAGGTCATAGGTCTTATCTTGAGCAATGATTGGAACTTTTAAATCATGAGATAGCATCGCATAAAAATCTTCTTTAATACTGTTTGATTCAATTTCTTTCTGAGTGTACTCACTAATCATTTTATCTCTATCTAGTACACTTTCAAAAAGATTATTTAAATCTTTTGCAATTTTTTGAGTATTTTTATTTGGCCCTTGTTCAATTTTACCTATGAAATTACCATATCTAGCTGAAGATATTGAATTAGAGAGCTTTTTTAAGTATAAATTAAGCTCATTATACATATCTAATGTTTTTAAATGTCTTAACAACAAAAACACAAAACAAACTACAATGACTGCAAAAAAACATACGCTTATGACTAAAAAAG
>CAYJMX010000022.1:0-5921 GCA_964371485.1 uncultured Gammaproteobacteria bacterium
AAGCATAGAA
This sequence comes from uncultured Gammaproteobacteria bacterium, assembly GCA_964371485.1. GTDB lineage: Bacteria > Cyanobacteriota > Vampirovibrionia > Gastranaerophilales > Gastranaerophilaceae > CAYJMX01. Next base: position 11 of record CAYJMX010000022.1, read on the forward strand.
GTTGTAATTTTACGCATTCTGGCTTCTGTGTATCTCATCGCAGCAGCGTTATCACCATCAACAGAACCAAAGTTACCATGCCCGTCAATTGTTAAATATCTTGTTGCAAAGTCTTGCGCCATACGAACCAAAGACTCGTAAACCGCGATATCACCGTGTGGGTGGTATTTACCAAGTACTTCACCAACGATTCTTGCACACTTTTTAAATGGCTTGTCAGGAGTCATGCCAAGTTCGTTCATAGCAAACAAAATTCTTCTATGTACTGGCTTTAAGCCATCTCTTACATCAGGAAGGGCACGTCCAACAATTACACTCATCGCATAATCAATATAAGAGCGCTTCATTTCATCTCTAATGCTTACTGGAACTATCTTTCCGTGGTCAAATAAATTTGTCTGACTCAAAACTTTACTCCTTAAAAATTCTTTATTTAGTTAAATTTTATAATAAACATATCCTCAAGGCAAATAGTAAAGGACTTTTAACAAAGAATTATAAAGGCATGCAAAAAAAATCTATTTCATGTTTTATACAAAAAAATCGGGCTTAAAAATTACGTAATTTTAAAATAGGATTGTGTGTATGAAATTAAATTTCCAAACGCCAGTTATCACTCCAAGCAATGTATTTTTCCTTGGACAGAAGAGAGATAAAGAGTATTATCAAAACAAAATTCCAAAACCTGTGGTTAAAACCCCGCCTAAAGATAACCCAGTAGCACTTGATGATGTGTCATTTCAAGTTGCAAGCAAAATAGCATCAGAGGCCAACAAACTTGGTATTTCTCGAAGCGAATACTTAATGCAGAAAATTAAAATACTATCATATGTGCCACAAGTGAGCGCTATGGATTCTAAATCTGCAATTATTGGAAACACGCGCGCTACGACACTTATTGATGGCGAACAAATCTTCGACAAGACAGTTGAATATATAAAAAGTGCCAAAGAAAGTATTCAAATTGAAATGTTTGAATTCCAACACCCATCAATCGATGGTCATATTTGGCCAGCAAATGGAGCAGAAGTTGCAGGTGGATACGACCAACACAAAAGCTTATTGCCGATAATACTTAAAAAGAAACAAGAAAATCCAAACCTGAAGGTTCAAGTAATTCTTGATGCCCACAAATGGTATATGGATGGCAATGGAAATAGACTCAGACACTATAACAACATGGATATGATTAAACATCTTAAGGAAAATGATATAGATGTTGTTCCTTATCCTCGTGCGGCTCAAGGTGGAAGTGCTCTTCAGCACGTTAAACTAGTAGCTGTAGACGGTAAAAAATTAATACTAGGCGGTATGAACTGGGGAACACATTCAAATGCGAACCATGACGCATGCATTGCACTTGAAACATTACCGAATAAGAAAAATTCAGAAGTAGATAATATTATTTCTGAAATCTTTAATACAGATTGGAAACTATCTTGGCAAAGACTTGGCAAAACAAAGCTTATAGCAGGCCCCCTTACACCAGAAGAACAGGATAATTACAAAGGTATAAATAAAGAAATCAAACAGGAAAATGTCGAATATATGAAAACTGTTGGCGTTTTATATGACAACGAAAAAGACAGAACAAGATATGATGAGAATGATTTATCAAAACTGGATATAATTCAAACAAAACCCGTTAAAAATCCTAAAATCAGCATTCTTGCAACAAAACCAAACGAGATGCATTTTATAGGTGAAGAAGGCAAAGAAACAACAAGGGAATACTTGATGGAAAAAGTTCAAACAGCAAAAAAACTTAGAGCTGAACTTTTTGTACTATCAGATAAAGAAATAATTGAAACAATAATAAAACGAGTTAAAGCTGGCGAATTAGATGCTAAAATCCTTATAGACCCGTCAATTATTGATGAGTTCCCATACTGTAACAGTGCTTATCAAAAACTTGTGGAAAATAAAATAGACATAAGAGAATACAAGGTTGATGAAAAAATCGGACAGAGGTTGCACTCAAAATGGGCAGTGTTTGATGATACAGAATTAATGATAGGTTCAACAAATTGGTCAGCAATGGGGCTAAATCAAAATCTTAGAAAAGGTCAAAGAGAAGACTATGAATTGCATACAGAGAAAATTAACGCTGAAATAAGGGAGTATTTGAAGTCTGTTGCACCGTTTGAAAAAGAACTTGGAATTGAACCTATTTCAGGTAGAAAATTTGAAATCAAGGAACTTTTAAGAAGAAAAACAAAAGTAAAAGCTGCGCTTAAAAACATAGCAAATGATGGCTACACAACAATGTACTTACACGGTGTAGAATATAAGTTTGACGAGAAAGACAGAGCAACGCTATCAAAAGTTAAAGGTTATTATAAAATTATAGCGAATAAAAATAATGCAAAAGAAAAATATAAACGTGGAAACAACGAAGTCGCTATAGCGTTTAATAGTCCGAAACTTGCAAATGTTTTCAATAAACAATTTGAAAAAGATTGGACACATTCTGAGTCTGAATATGAGAACGTTGTAGCGAAATTTTACGCTCAACAAGCGAGCGAAAGACAAAAAATCAATGATACTAATATGAGTTTGATAGGTTAATTACTATGAAAATACAAGCAATTAATAGTTTAAATAAACATAATAAAACAGGCAAACAACAAAGCGCAAAGCAGGCAAATTCACCAAACTTTGCTAAAAATATGCCACTTTCAAATGTGTATCATACACCTATGAACATTTCTTTTACAAGCAGTTGGTTTGAACAAAACTATGTAAGAAAAGTGAAAGACAAAGAGTATCAGGGTGAAAATTTAATGGCTAAAAATGCCCTCGGTGAGCCGTCTTGGTATGATTTCAGCAAAATTGGCTGGGAACATTTATCAAAAGAGCAGCTTGATTGGAAGGAAACAACGCCAACAGAATTTTACGTTTTTCAACACGCAAATGCCCTAGCAGAAGCTGTTGACACCAGTTGGGTAAAAAGATTCAACAGTAGCAACGTCACAAAACCACTTGCCACAAATCACAGCATAAGTTCAAGGAACGCTAAAGAACCTTTGTCATTAAGTCTTGATGAAAATTTTACAAACGATGGTTCTTTTACAACAAATTTAATTATGCTTATGGACGCCAAAAACAACAAATCACTTGATGTGCCAATTACGGATAAAGATGGCAATTTAGTGCTTGATGCCGTAGTTTTCGACACTGAAACAACAGGGACAAACGTGTCAGATAGGTCTAGACCACTTGATAAAATTATACAAATTGGTGGCATACAAATTAAGGATGGGAAAATAATACCAGAAACTGGGTACAACCAGCTTATTAATCCAAATGTTCCAATTCCAGAAGGGGCTTCAAAAGTCCACGGAATATACAATGAGGATTTAGTTGATGCGCCAACTATGGAAAAAGTCCTTGGTTCATTTATAAATGATTATTTAAACAAAAAAAACGGCATTATAGTTGCGTATAATTCAAAATTCGACATCAGCATTTTGAACAACACAATTGATGAACACAATAGTTATTCAAGTCAGCAACTCAAACACAAAAGGCCGCATAAGGTAATTGACCCGTTTATTTTAATACAAAGAATACATCCATATTTAGGCGCGAAGAAAAAATTATCTGAACAATATAAATTCTTATTCTGTAGAAACTTAGATGACGCTCACGATGCCTTCGCTGATGTTAAAGGTACAGTCGACGTACTTAAATACGCGCTTTATTATCTATCAGAGCGCAGGGTGGATAAAACAAAACCACTTACCATAAAAGATGTATTGTTTTTCCAAAACGGAGTAATTCCAAACAATCTAGATATGTCATTAGATACTCAAGGATGCAACTCAGATGTTAATTTTAAAACCTCATACAGACTAAGATCTGTTAATGCCACAAATTATTTCCAAGGATACAAAGTAACAGAAACTGCACTTGAAAAAATAAAAGATGAAATAGGTAAAGATAATTACAGAAAGTTATCAAATAAAGACTTTATAAACGACGAAATTCAAAACATACCTCAAGAGGACATTGAACAAAAAGACAATGGAGTAGTCGGCGCATCATATGTTATGAGAAAAAATTTCTACAAAGTGCTAGACCTTATAAACATTGAATCCTACAAGGATAAAAGTTCAGACGAGATAAAAGAAATTATAGCCAATGCCTCAAAAGAATATACACATAAAGATTCTATTGACATTTGGATGAAAAATCCAAATCCAAAAGACATAAAAGATGGGAATGACCTTGCTGTGTTTGAAATTTCAAAACGAGTTATGCAAGAGAAATTCGCAATTGAAATATAATAATAATTAACAAAACATAAACCAAATAACCAACCTTTTGACTATTTCACACCCTAAAAACGTGATTAAAAATATAAAAGACACGTATTAGGTTAGGAATATACACTATGAGTTTTAAAAGGGCGGCATTATGTTCTATGGCACTTTTATTGTGCCTATCATTCAATGATTTTTCTTATGCAATAGAGAACAACAAGGCAGATAGCGAGGCGAAATATCCTTGTTATTCAACATTATACTTAGGTGAAGACAAATTTGAAAAATTCAACAGAAAAGTTTTTAAATTCAATCAAGCACTAAATAAATATGCAATCAGGCCAGTTAATGTCCTTTGGGCATCAATTATGCCCAAATATGGAATGGATAGAATTCAATATATGTACACAAATATTGAATACCCAAAAAGACTAGTGAGCACGTTTTTACAAAGAGATTTCAAAGCCTCAGGACATGAAACTCTCAGGTTTTTAACAAACACAACAATAGGGCTGGGCGGAATGTTTGATCCTGCGAAGAAACTTTTTAATCTTGAACCGTACGAGGAAGACATAGCGCAAGGGCTACAAAAATGCAAAATGAAAACGGGGCCGTACTTAGTACTGCCAGTTATATCTTCAACTGATGCCAGAAAAACACTCGGCACAATAATTGAAGCATCACTCGATCCAGCACTGTATGTTGCAAGTCCTGTTACAGCTCTTGTTAAGGCGGGCATAGCCGTTAATAAAACAACTGGGCTTCAGCCATTGATTTCTATGGTTGAATCAGACTTTGCTGACCCATATGACATTGCAAAAAAAGTATACGGAGTGGAGAGGTATATTAAAGAAAACAATTTTGACAGAAAGGAAACTCTTGAAGACGCATTTAAAGAACATAAACAGTTTGTTCATAAAGATAAAGAGCTTGAAAATCTTGTTGAGCAGGGTGAAGCGCAACAAAATAAAAATGAAATGATGGCAATAGAAAAACAAAGTGCCACAGAACAAATTGAAGACAAAAGGGAACTACTTGTCGATGAAACCAGCAATAAAGAATTAATTTTTGAATATAATAACGGCGCAAAAAAATCAAGCGTCACAACAAAAGAGCAGGTGAAGCTTAATGCAGATATTATACTTGAAGGATTTAATCCGCAAAGCCCAGTAACAGATGCCATGAGAACAGCATTGTTCAGTTTTCCAGAAACAAAACAATCAATGTGGTCTGAAGTTTCACTATGGAATAGAAGCTTTTCAAAAAGGATAAAAGAGTCATCAGTGTCATATTTAAAAGACAGAGCAAAGTGCAAATATAGATTTATCTTGCAAAAAGACAAAGATGCGCCACTTGCCATTTTATATCCATCAATAGGTGAAGGGGCAAAATCAGCACACAGTATAACACTTGCTAAAATGCTATATGATAAGGGCTATAGTGTACTTATGCAAGGAAGCCACTTTCATTGGGAATTTATAAAATCATTACCAGAAGGCTACAGTCCGGGGATTCCATCAAGTGACATTGGGCACTTAAGAAACATAACGGCCAGAATGGTTAATAAGCTAGAAAATAAATATGAAAGAAATTTTAGCAACAAAATTGTCATAGGTACTTCATTTGGTGCAATGGCAGCGCTATAT
>CAYJMX010000022.1:5931-6344 GCA_964371485.1 uncultured Gammaproteobacteria bacterium
CACTTTAGATATCGATAAATACATTGCAATAAGCCCACCTATAAGGCTTATGTATTCGGTTTATAAGATTGATAAAAACAATGATATGTGGGTTAAAAATGAAGCAGAAATAAAAGCGAAAATTGCAAAAAGTGCAGCTAAAATTATGCAACTAGCGAGCAAAAAAGGTTCAAACTCGGGTCGTTTTGAAATAACGATGCTACCATTTTCAAAGGCTGAATCACAACTAATAACATCATTTGTTTTAAGGCAAAAGTTATCAGACATCATTTTTACCCTTGAAGACAAAAAAAGTGCTGACAAAAAAGAGCTTTATGCAAAAATAAACAATACAAGCTTTTATGATTATGCCAAAGAATATATGTTAAACAAGAGCGATTTTGATATAAACAAGCTAGACAATATAACAAGTC
>CAYJMX010000022.1:6354-14086 GCA_964371485.1 uncultured Gammaproteobacteria bacterium
TACCTAAAAGAAAACGACAACTACAAAATTTATCATTCCATGGATGACTATTTAGTTAATATCGATCAGTTAAGAAAACTCAAGGAGCTATGCAATGAAAACCTAGTTTTACTAGACAGTGGCTCACATCTTGGCTTTTTATACAGGAAGGAATTTCAAGATTCTCTAATTAGGGATATTGAACTTAATGACAAATTGGTAATAGAAAAATAAAATGCAGTGTATCTAGTTGACTAATATTAATTTTCGATTGAACTTTTAAGATAATTAAAACAAACTTTAAAAAGGAGAAAAAAGTGCAGAATTTAACCCCAATTGAACAAGACCTAGATGTATCGAACTTTATGCAGGCGCCATATGTAAAAATGGAAGAGTTGAAAAACTTATTTATAGAATTATGTTATAAGGCTTGTAATTTAAAATGCAAACACTGTTATATAGAAAAATCTTTTTACAAGCAAGAAAAAGATTTTATCTCACTTGATAAGGTAAAAAAAGCATTGCTAGACACAAGGGGAGAGAACTTAAATTCAATCTACCTTACAGGTGGAGAGCCCCTTTTGCATCCAGACTTTAATAGCATTTTAAGAATGTGTTTAAAGTTTTCAAATGTAACCGTTTTAACAAATGGGTTTATGATTAATGACAAAAAGGCAAGATTTTTAAAAAAAATTGATGATGAAAATAACTTTGAAACAATTTATAGAATAAGCCTAGATCATTATGATGAATTAAAACACGATGAAAACAGAGGCAGAGGAACATTCAGAAAAGCGGTTAATGCGATTTTAAACCTTGCAAAATATGAATTTAATCCAATAATTTCAATCTGTAATATTCACCAAGAATCAAGGGGCGACTTGCTTAATGGCTTTTACGATTTATTTAAAAGATATAACTTTGAAATTGAAGATATAAATATAAAAATTATGCCATTTTTTGAAAAAAATCACACAACAACAGCAGACATTCACAGCTTTGACAAAACAAAACTGGACTGTTTTAATTCAAGGCTGTTAAATTCAAATGGCGTTTTTAGATGTGCAGCACTTAGTAATGACTTTAGAGCAAGGGTTGGATCAGATATGAAAAATTACTCTAAAAATTCATATCTTGATACTCAAAAATGTGCAACTTGTGCAGCACATGGGCAAAAAAATCAAGTAAATGATTTTCACTAATTTAAAAAAGAGGATGCTTCTTTAATTATCGCATTTAATGGATCTTGTGAGAAAAGCTTGTAATTATCTATTTGTCGCATTTTCCCAGAAGATGGATTAATTAAGACTACACTTGGAAAACCTTCAATATTGTAATCATACAACAACTCACGATTCTCTTTTTTATCAGCATTAACATAGGCAACTGAAAAATTTTTAAGCAACTCTTCAGACTTAGAAACCTTTTCAAACATCGGTGCAAACTTTTGACAATACCCGCACCAATCAGTATAAAAAAGAGCTATAACGGGTTTTTTATGTGCAAAAGCCTTACTTAAACTCTGTCCTCTGTCGTATTTTTTTGAAATAGGTAATTCTTTAGATATGGCATTTCCTGCAAAAAGAAGAGAAGCAACAGAAATTACAAGCGCGCAAAGTGACACTATTAAAGAAAGTGCCATCATTAAAATAATCTTTTTATCGGTTTTATTTTCCATCTTGCTCGCTCCTTTGTAAATAAATTAAATATTCAACATTACCTTGTTTAGCTCCAACAATAGGGCTTTTAATTACGCCCTTAGTTGTCATATTTAAATTATGAGCGAATTCTTTAATTTCTTCAATTATTCTATCGTGCACTTTTTGCTCTTTTACAATTCCACCCTTTGCAATTTCATCCCTATTTGCTTCAAACTGCGGCTTAATTAAAAGAACAAGCTGAGCGTCTTTAGATATAAAATTGCAACAATTTTCTAATACTTTTTTAATTGAAATAAAAGATAAATCCATGCACAAGAATTCAGGCAATTGAGCATCGGTATTCTCAAAAATATCATCAAAAACACAGGTTCTTATATTTAGATTTTCTTTTGACACAACCCTAACATCTTGTCTTAGTTTCCAAGCCAACTGATTTGTACCGCAATCCACAGCGTAAACTTTTTGTGCGCCACATTGCAACATGCAATCAGTAAAACCACCAGTAGAAGATCCGACATCAATACAGATTTTATCTTTTAAATCAATATTAAAAGAATCAATTGCGCCTTTAAGCTTTAGCCCACCTCTTGAAACGTAAGGCATAGTTTTTACATCAATTTTTTTCGGGTTTTGTTCATCAAAAAGTTTTTTCTCATCAAACATTGTGCCCGCTTTAGATATTACAACATCATCAATTTTAACGCTACCGGCTAATATTGCGGCACTTGCGGCGTTTTTTGACTCAAAAAAACCATATTCAAAAAGTATTAAATCTAGTCGTTTTTTCATTGAGCTAGATACTGTTCCTCTTGAAGTGCAACGCCAGCGATTTGAGAAGCGTTAACGCATACTTTTTTAATTGGCCCAAGTGTTTCAAATTCAAAAACTTTTGAAGAAGGAGTGTTAACAGCCTCTTTGATTTCATCATACATTTCTTGAGCATTTTCAAAATATAAAACAAGTGGAGCTGCAAGGTTTTTTAAAAAAACCAAAACTGCTATTTTTGTTTTGATATTATTTGGGTTAAACTGTTGTGCCATTTGGGTTCTCCTTTATATTAAAAAATTTAAGCGCATTATTTGTAGTAATTTTTTCAACTTCTCTGACTGAAATATCTCTTATGTTAGCGATTTCTTTAGCAATGAAATTTGTATAAGCAGGCTCGTTCTCCTTGCCACGATAAGGCATTGGAGCAAGATAAGGACAGTCCGTTTCAAGCATTATATACTCAAGCGGAATATCTTTTGCCACTTCTTTTATTTTTTTGGCATTTTTAAATGTAACCACACCACTTATTGCAATATGCCAGCCTTTTTTGATAATCATCTTGGCACCCTCTAGGCTACCAGAGTAACAATGCCATAAAACTTTTTTCATTTCGAATTGTTCTAAAATTTTAAAAGTATCTTCAAAAGACTCTCTTGAGTGAACAACAACAGGCATATCAAGACTTTTTGCAATTTCCAATTGTGTTTTAAAAACACTTTGTTGAATATCATTAAAAGAAGTGTCGTGATAGTAATCAAGCCCAATCTCACCAATTGCAACAACCTTTTCAAGTTGCGCCAGCTCGTATACTTTTTTTGAAATTTTTGTATCAAACTTTTTAGCGTCACTTGGATGCACGCCAATTTGAGCGTATATATTTTCATAATCTTTAGAATAAGAAATAACCTTATCAAAAGTTTCAGGCTCAACCCCTGGCACGATAATTGCGCCAATATTTTGCTCAAAAGCGCGGTCAATTGCGGCTTTTGAATTGGATAACATATCTAAATGTGCATGTGTGTCTATAATCATAAATCTATTTTAGCAAATAAATTTAATTTAGTGTATTATATTTTTACAAAGTAAGCGGATGGTCGCGCAAAACACTTGTTTTGTGAGGAAAGTCCGGACATCCAAATAGGCAAGTTGCTTAGGAAAGCTAAGTGCGCGCGAGCGTGAGGACAGTGCCACAGAAAATATGTCGCCATTTTAATGGTAAGAGTGCAACGGCGGAGTAAGAGCCCACCGCTGAATCCCGTGAGGGAATCAGGCTAGGTAAACCCCAATTGGATGCAAGTTTGAATTTGTAAAAAGAGTGCCTATTCTCGTTTGCATAGCAGAATTACAAGAAAAAACGCATAGACAGATGACTATCTTAAAAACAGAATCCGGCTTATTGCTTACTTTGTAATAAAAAGTCCTAGAGTAATCTAGGACTTTTTATTTTTATAATGGATTTGCCATAATTTGCTGAATATATGGGTCTTTCCTAAATGTTTCTTGATGCAATCTTATGTTTTTAACAAAAGCCCTTGTCTCTCCAAAAGGAGGAATGCCGCCATATTTTTTAACATTCCCAGGGCCAGCGTTATAAGCAGCAAGCGCCAAGTCTTGTGTACCAAACATTTTATACATCATTTGATAATACTTAATTCCGCCTCTTATATTATCAGCCATATCATAAGGATTAACTCCAATTCTTCTGGCCGTACTTGGCATCAATTGGAACATGCCAACAGCGCCTGATGGATTTTGTCTATTGTGATTAAAGTTTGACTCAGTTCTTGCTATACTTAGTGCTACCAGTGGGTCTACACCCATGCTTTTAGCCGTTTTTACAATTGTAAGCTTGGCTTGATCGGCACTTGTAGAAGATTGCGCAAATGATACGTTAAAGAAAAACGCACACGCAAGTACAAGCGACGTTAAAATTATTTTTTTCATTTTAAACCTCTTTTAGTGATGCAATTCTATTACTATATCGCAAAAATAAACAATTTCAACCCTGCCAAAGATTAAGAAAAAATAAAAGTTCTTGATAAAGTAATGATTTTTATGTTACTATTTTTTTGTTGAAAAACATTGAAAATAACATATGGAGAAGTGGCCGAGTGGCTGAAGGCGGCACCCTGCTAAGGTGTTAGGTGGAGTAATCTGCCTCGAGGGTTCGAATCCCTCCTTCTCCGATTCTTTTTTTATTTTCTACATTTGATATTTCTTCTCTACTCGAGCTAGGAAATCATCAAATTGACTTTCATAAAGCCTGAATACTGACGTATCGTCAATTGTCATATGTGACATACCCATTTTTTGATAAAAAGGATCATTTGAAGATTCAAGTGTCAACACCTTGCAACCCTTAGCTTTTGCCTCTTTAATAGCGCCATACAACATTAACTCGCCTGAGCCCTTTATATCATTATTCAAATAAGACACATCCTCAAAAGATTGCTTTGCTACTTTTGGTGTACTTTGCAATATATCTATCTTTAATGCTTTTTGTCCATCAACTACGACATCACTTGTAGACATAATAGCTGTTGCATTTTTGTGTATATTTTTTGTATTTTTCATTTCAAGTGCGTAAAAATTCTGTGTTGGCATTTTTCTACCTTTAGCCCCTGGGAAAAAAGTAGCCAAAGAATATTCATCCTTTTTTATCCAATCTTGAATAAGATTTTGGAATTTTTTATTGTTAGTTTGAAGCACCCTTGTAAATAAGGCAGGCACGCTTTCATAGTCACCAGAGGGGTTTTTGACTCTAAGCATCACTTTATACAAAGCTTTTGAACCAAAGGATATGTCACTTGGTGTACTTTTTACAAAAACATCTTTTTTATTTTGCTCAACCATTTTGTTGGAATCAAGAAATCTTGCCATAAAAGAATTGGGCTTTTGCGAAGAATTTATAGCACCATTAGAAATATTTAAATTTGGGGAATTATTTAAACGCATATTTAAATAAAAAAAATTTATAGAATAAAATTGCCTAGTTAGAAGAATATTCCATAATAAAGTCATCCATAAAATATCCATTTCCAATGTCCAATTTTATGGAATGCATCAGCTTGAAACCCCACTTGGTGTAGGCTTTTATGGCATTTGTATTCAACTTGTTAACAGATAATATTATTCTATCTTGCTTTAATCTTTTCGCCAGCGATTTTATATCATCAAAAGTAATTTTGCCAATGCCGCAACCACGGAATTCATCCTTTAGATACAATTTAGACAGAAATAAATACTGAGATATGTTATCTTCTCTTAATGTAGCGGCGTAATACCCAATAGGGTTTTCGTCTTTATACAGCATTTTATATGTATAATTTTCATCATTAACTTGTCGAGTAATGGCTTCTTTTGATTGAAAGTTTTTAAGCATATAATCAATCTGTTCTACTGTGTTCATTTTCAAATAATAGCTGTGCCATATTTCTTGTGCTAATTTTTCTACAAGCAAAACTTGCTCTTGTGTTTCTACAGTATCTATCTTTAACATGTTTCTTAATTCGCTCCGTCTATATTTATATGTTAGTATAAACAAGCAAATATGTCATTTATTTAAGAAGGTGAAAATGATTTCAATAATTTTAACTATACTGCTCATATCTTTAATTGCTTGGGTGGCAAACATTCAAGCAAAGCTTAATAAAGCAGTAAAACAAATTGAAACTTTAAACCTGCTTGAACAAGCAATTGAAAACAATTTGAAACAAAGTTCAACAGTAGCAAGCAGTAACAACAATGACGATGGGCATAGTGAAAGTTTATACAATGACTTTTTTAATACAAATACAAAGCAATCATATGAAATTGCACCTGAAAAACAAGAGTCTAAAAAAGATTTAGAGAAGTTTTTTATAGGAAATATTTTTAGTAAAATAGGGGCGCTAGCGTTAATCGTGGGGATTGGTTTTTTTATAAAGCTAGTATCGCCAAACACGCCAATAGTGCAGATTGCAACAGGATACCTTGCAGGTTTTATATTAATAATTAGCTCTATTAAAATATTTTCGCAAATGAAAAGCTATTCAGAAGTACTTATGGGAACGGGGTTTGGGATACTTTTTGTGTCTACTTATTTTGCTGCAAGTTTTTACAAGCTTTTCCCTGAAACAATTTCAGCACTTATTGGAATTGCCATACTAGCACTCGCATATTATATTTCAAAAAAATACGACTCCTTTGCAACTATGCTTATAGGGCTTTTTGGCGGATATTTAAATCCATTTTTTACAAACCATGAATTAAGTGCTCAATATCTTATCGCGCACTTAATTACGCTTAATTTAATTACAATTTTATACACATATAAAAATAGTTCAAAAAACATTTTAAATGTCGTTAATTTAATATTAAGCTCTGCACTCTTTGCAATATCATCAAAATACCAAGTAGTTCAAGAGTGCGCTTTTGTTGTATCTCTATGGCTAATTTATTTAACTTATGATGTTGTATGCAAAACCAAAAACAAAGAGCACAACAATAAAATTATAAATTATTTCAACCTTTTTGTGACATCGCTTTCTTTAGTCTTAATTTCAGGCTTTAAACCAACTTTAACTAGCGGCCTTATTTTGGCGTTGCAATCGGTTATTTATCTTGCTGTATTTATATCACTAAAAAAGAAACAGGAAAAACATTTTGAGGATTATTTGCATCTTTTTATATTGAGTATTTTAGTTGCAACAGGCAACATACAAAATGGACTTTTAAGATCAATTGCTTGGTCGATTGAAGGCTTGTCTTTATCTATCATTGCAAGCAAGTACGCGCTCAACAACCTTGCAAATTGGTCAATTGGAGCATTTGCTTTAGGATTTAGCTCTTTGTTTATAACAAATGGCGGAATTTTAGGACAAAATCCAAAAGATTACACAGGAATTTTAAGCCAACGCACAGCGTTATTTATCATTCCATCAATTTCAACGCTTGTTTCATCATATATTGTTAAAAAATTAAACAACAAGGCATCAAGTGCTTTAAAGCTAATCTCTACTTCATTTTTATATTTATTTTTTACAATCGAAGCACACTATGCCTTTTTAAAATTATCGCACTTAAAGCCACAGTATAGTGCACTTGCGAGCTATTATAACCATTTGTCAAAAATAATCATAGGGTATTTCTATGCCATTAACACTATTAGATTCTACGCATCGACAAACTTGTCTTTATTTAAGATTGCAAGTATCACAATTTCGATAATTTCAACGGCCGCACTTGTTTTTTATGGCATAAAATTCACTCCAGAATCAGCGTATGTGCCCATTTTAAATTTAAGAGTCATGTCTTTTATGATGCTAAGCGCCTTGCTTGTTATG
>CAYJMX010000023.1:0-13983 GCA_964371485.1 uncultured Gammaproteobacteria bacterium
AAATCTCATCATCAGAAAGTTCTGTGATAATCTTCTCACCTGTAAATACGGCATTATCAGCCAATTCACGTTTATCTTTAATAATTTTATCAATTTTTTCTTCAAACGTTGATAGGGTTATAAACCTATGTACCATAACGTTTTTGTCTTGCCCGATACGATATGTTCTGTCTGTTGCCTGATCTTCAACCGCTGGGTTCCACCATAAATCATAGTGAATAACATTTGACGCCGATGTTAAATTCAGCCCCAAGCCACCAGCTTTAAGCGATAATATCATAACTTTCTTTTGAACTTCTTCACTAAATTGTGCAATCATCGCCTCACGCGCTTTTACATTCAGTGAACCGTGGAAAAATAGCGGGTCAAAATTAAATTCGTTTTTAATAATCTTCTCTAAAATCGAGCCCATTTCTTTATATTGTGTGAATATAAGAGCTTTTTCATTGTTCTCAATAATGTTTGATAGAATAGACATTAATTTTTGCGTTTTACCACTAGCGTTTTGGCTCATATCGCCGTGTTTTAGATAGTGATAAGGGTGGTTACACACCTGTTTTAAAGATGTGATTAGTTTAAATATCGCGCCACGACGGTTAATTCCACCGCCAGAGTTTGAAATATCTGACATAGATTGGTTTAAAACACGCTCGTATAATGTCGCTTGCGCTTTTGTTAAATAACAATAATCATCTAGTACAACTTTTTCAGGTAAATCTGAAATTATTGTCTTATCGGTTTTTAATCTTCTTAGCATAAATGGCGAAATCGCGTGTTTAAGCTTGTCCGCCCTTGTTTGTTCTTTGAATTTTTCGATTGGTACAGAATAATTTTTTGAAAAATCATTAATTGAACCAAGATAGCCTTTGTTGATAAAATCAAATATAGACCACAATTCAGCCAATCTATTTTCAACAGGAGTACCTGTCATAGCTATTTTCATAGTCGCATTAATTGATTTAACAGCTGTTGTTTGAGAAGTGGATGGGTTTTTAATGTTTTGAGCTTCATCAATAACAAATAAATCCCAGTTGTGTTTTTTAAATAATTCTAAATCTATTCTTAAAATGGCGTATGTTGTTAATATTACATCATTTTCAATACTGAATTCTCTGTCAAAACCGTGATAAATAAAGGATTTTAAGGTTGGCGCAAAGTTTTCAAGTTCACGTTGCCAATTTCCCATTAATGTCGTAGGGCAAACAACAAGCACAGGCTTTTTAAGCTTTCCTTCTTGTTTTAATTTTAAAATTAAAGAAATAACCTGTATAGTTTTACCAAGACCCATATCATCTGCTATAGCGCAACCAAAGCCTTTTGTGACGTTAGTATAAAGCCATCTGAAACCAACTTCTTGATAAGGGCGTAATGTGCCTTGAAGGTCGTCTGGAAGTGTAATGTCGCACACTTTTGTAAAGTCTGAAATGACTTTTGAGAATGCTGCGTCATAATCAAAATCATAATCTGCAATTTTACCAGATAACGCGTGGTGCAATAGTTGCATTTTGTTCATAACAAAATCCGGCTTTTTCTTTAGGCGCTCTAGTAATTTATCTGTTTCTTCTTTATCAATTAAAATTAATTTATTTTTATATTGAATTAAGCCATTAGAATTTTTTGCAAGCTCTTGGAATTCTTCTGCGCTAATTTTTTCGTTATCACCTAATGCGATTTCAATTTTAAAGTCCATAATTTCATCTAGTGAAATAGTTGAATTTGTTGTTGAATTTAAAAGTTCAGAAATGTCATCAAGACGTTTTGATTTAATTTTAGCGTTAATTGAAGCACGCGGAATAATAACATTTTCCATACCTTCTGGCATATTAATTTCCATGCCTGCTTGAGATAAATAGTATGAAATTTGCGTGATTAATTTATAAACTCCTGATAAATCAAGCTCCAAAGTCACATCTTCAAGGTCTTCAATGTATTTTGTAGCGAAGTTGATTTGTTTTTCAATTAATATTTTTTGAGTGTCGTTTAAATTATCAAGCTCAATAATCTCATTTGTTGCCTTATCGCGAGCTAAAATTCTCATCAAGAACTTCTCGTTGTCGATTTTTTCAATGTTAAAAACAGGAATGATATCATAAGTTCCAAGACTCATTTCATCAAGCCAGCTTTGAATATCAAGGGCTAAATCGTTTCCTTTAAAGAATCTTTTATGAGAAGTATTTTTTGTAAAATACATCCCCGCTTTTAAATCTTTAAACTTTTGCGCTTTAATTTGCATAAAAGTGAATAAAAGATAGTTTAAATATCTATCAATTAATTTTTTAGTATTTTCTTTATCTAAAAAGTCGTTGTTTATAATGTTATTGTAGCATTCAAGATAATCTCTATTTTTAAAATATGGCTCATACATCATAGAGAATGTTTCTTTTTTGCAATTTACAGTAGGAATAAAGTTTAATTTTTCAACTGTTTTTTTCACAAATTGGAAAAGGTCGAAATAAAATTGATAGCTGTTTGATACGTCTGCTTCAATGTCAGAGTTCTCATCAACTGTTAAAAAGTATTCAAATAAAATGTCCAAAGTGATTTCATAGCCATATTTTTGCTCTCCATCAACATCTTTATAAATCGCTTTTAATTTATATAATGAACCCTTTTGTTTTAAATAATATTCAAAATTATAAGGTGGTGTGATAAAGATATCCGCTTTATTATCTGAAATTTTTAAATCAATGTCAGTTTGTCTTAGCGCTTGGTTTTTAGCTTCAAAAGTATCAAAAAATTCTTCTTCAATTAATTCATAAATTAAAGAAAGAGTATATCTAAAGTCTTTGTTTTTTTGACTGTATGGATTAGCGTCTAGATTTAATAGAAGCTTTTCAATGTCGTTTTTCTTAAAAGTTAGATTATCAAGCGTTATCATTTTATTAATTTTAATATAAACAAAATTTGTTGTATAATATTTTTTATGAAATATGCAGTAAGAATTATTAAAAATACCTTTCATCCGCTTAAAATAGCTGACGGTGCGAATTTACGCCATGGGCAACCTATTTTAGTTAGAACTGATAAAGGGGAAGAAGTTTTTAAGGTTTTTGTTGTAAATTCTGAAATTTTAAAACACTGGCAAAAGTATAAGCCCGAAGCACTTACTGTTGTAAGGACTTTAAACAATGATGATATGCAAAAAGTATCAGAACAAAAAGAACTTGAAGCAAAAGCACTTTTAAAATGCAAAAGTTTTGTTCAAAACAGAAAATTAAACATGAACCTTGTTCAAACAAGATATACTTTTGATAGAAAAAAAATCACTTTTTACTATACAGCTCCTGAGCGTGTAGATTTTAGAGAACTTTTAAAAGATTTAACAGCAGAATTTAAACACATAAGAATAGATTTAAGGCACATTGGTGTGCGTGATGAGACCTCAATTTTAGGTGGACAAGGAATTTGCGGTCAAGATTATTGCTGTTGCAGATTTTTAAAAAAGTTTGATAGCGTAAATACAAAACTTGCTCGTGATCAAGGAATACCACTTACTCCTGGGAAAATCACAGGCTCTTGCGGCAGACTTTTATGCTGTTTAAATTATGAATATCCAAACTATTTAGAGGCAGCAAAAACCATGCCTCCAATCGGTTCTGGTGTTATGACTCCAGATGGAGTTGCAAAAGTATTCTCACTTAATTTCTTAAAAAATTGTGTGTCTGTAAAATTAGAAGATGGCAAAATTAAGGAATTTAAAAAAGAAGATATTGATATGATTGATCAAGAGGTCAATATTGAAATAGATGTTAAGCAAAATTCGCTTAACTACACTCCTGAAGAGGGTGAAGCGATTGATATAAGATCGCTAAATAATGATAGAGGAAGTTCGACAGGAAATATATAAAAATGGAAGATGTAACATCACTAAAACTAGCCAGCGTGGTAACAAGAATACTAGATGACGCTAAAGCACAAGATATTACAATATTAAATGTAGGAAATGTATGCGTTTTATCTGACTACTTTGTAATCGCATCAGCAAATAGTGCCACTCAAGTTAAGGGTTTAACTTCAACAGTTAGAGTAAAAGTTAAAGAATACTTTAAAAGATTGCCATCTGGTGATGAAAATGACATTAAAAACAGATGGAACTTGCTTGATTATGGCGATGTTGTTGTTCATATCATGCATTTTGAACAACGTGAAACTTATGCTTTAGAAAAATTCTGGAACCATGCATTTAAAGTAGAGCAAAGCCAATGGGAAGAAGAATCTAAAGAGTTTGCAAAATACATTAAAAAGAAATAGTTTAAAATATTTAAACTTCTACATTTCTCATCATATCTTTTAATGTGTTAATTGTTGTATCCATAGATACCGTATCAGAAACTTTTTGTTGCAAAAATGCGTTAATATGTGGCATAAGTTCAATAGCTGTGTCTAATTTTGGATTTGACCCCATTTGATACATGCCAACATCAATCAAATCTTTATTTTCTCTATACATCGCAAGCAAGCGACGCATTTTTTGAGCACACAACTGATGTTCATCATCTGTAATTTCTGTAAATAGCCTTGAAATTGAACCAAGAGGGTCAATGGCTGGATAATGGTTCATCTCTGCTACTTTTCTTGATAAGAAAATGTGCCCATCTACAATCCCGCGCACGGTATCTACTACAGGGTCATTAATGTCATCACCTTCCATTAAAACGGTGTATAGTGCTGTGATTGAACCTTTATCAGAATTTCCTGTTCGCTCTAGTGCGCGTTGTAACCAAGAGAATATTGAAGGCGGATAGCCTTTCATAGTAGGTGGTTCACCAATTGATAACCCTACCTCACGACCTGCCATAGCGCAACGTGTTACAGTGTCTGTCATTAAGAAAACTTTTTTGCCTTGATCTCTAAAATACTCACAAACAGTAGTTGCAGCAAGCAAACATTTTTGACGAATTAATGGAGGTTGATCGCCAGTAGAGCAAACAAGGACAGATTTTTTCATGCCCTCAGGCCCCAAAGAATTTTCAATAAATTCTTTAACTTCACGCCCACGCTCTCCAATTAAAGCAAGCACATTTACATCAGCTTCAGAGTTTCTTGCTATCATACCAAGCATTGTTGATTTACCAACACCAGAACCTGCAAAAAGCCCCATTCTTTGCCCTTGTCCCATAGTAAGCATAGAATCTATAACGCGAAGTCCTGTTGAAATTGAATCTTTAATAATAGGTCGAGTAAAGGCATCAGGTACAGAACCGTTAACATTCATGTATTGAGCAGTTGTTAAATCAAGTGGTTGCCCATCAAGCGGTTCGCCAAGAGGATTTACAAGTCTTCCTAATAAAAAATCACCCACAGGGAACATAATTGGTCCACCTGTTGTTTCAACTAAAGAACCTTGCCCTATTCCTTCTCCATCATAAAGAAGTAGTAATTGAGCCATATCGCCTTTAAAGGCAACAACTTCGGCCGCTTTTTTCTCACCTGTGTAGGTTTGAATATAGCATAAATCGCCAATTTTAAGCCCTGGAAGTTTAACCTCAACAGTCAGCCCCAAAAGCTTTGAAACTGCACCTTTGTGAGAATACAAATGAGTATTTTCAAGCGCTTGATGTGCTTGAGTTTTTAAATTATGCAATTTTAATTCTAAATTCTCATCCATAGTTCAATATTATAGCATATTAATGAAATTAAAGAGTTTTGCAAAATAAAAAGCGACATCTGGAGAATGTCGCGGTAAAAATGTTAGAACAATAGAGGAGGATTAAAAACTTTGTTTATTAAGCGATTAAGCTTAAAGATTCTGTTTTCTCTTCTTCTTTTTTAGTTTCGCCTTGAGAATAAGAGAAAGGATTTGAACCTTTGCTGTCTTTTTGAAGGTTGCCGATTTGGTATAAATCAACTTTAGAAGCTTGAGCTTCAACAGTTTTGAAAGTATCCATTTCAGCGTTAGCGTTAACTGTCATTTTACCTTCAACATTTTTAGAAACGTTGCTACCAGCGTATAAAGCGCTAGCTGCTTGAGCATTTAAAAAAGATGTGTTGATGTTTTGAGTGTTGATACCAGATTGAGCAATTGCGATTTCTCTTTGAGCATCAACTGAAATTTTACCGTTGTATAGTTCAACACCAAGTGATGGACGAGTAAATTTCGCTAAATCAACAGCAGCAAGGTTAGTTTGAGCTTTAGCAGGATTTAAAACTTCACTTGTAATTGAAGCAACATTAACTCTATCGATGTTAGAGTAGATATTTGAATTTAACCCAAGTCCATTAACGCTCATTTTGTTCCTTTTGTCTCCATTGTTCTTATATTATGTTTATCGGTTGCTTTTTTTAAAACTTTAATCTTTTTTGTCCTTTGTTACATTTGTTTACAAACATGTGTTCAAAATTCATTTTTTGCTATAATAAGTTTATGGATATGAAGAAGAAATTTGTTAAAGAATTAATATATAACTAAGAGAAAGGCTTTTTGCCTTTCTTTTTTTATGAGAAGAAAATGAAAAAAAATATAAAAGGAATAATTTTAAATAATCAAAAAATAGCGACAGATTGCTATAAAATTTCCATTAATACAGAGCTTAAAGAAGCATTTGCTGGACAATTTATTTCAATTGTTTGTCCCAATAAAACATTCGCTCGTCCTTTTTCAATCGCGGATTTTAACCAAGGTGTAATTACTGTTTTATTTAAATTAAAAGGTGAGGGCACAAAATATATTAAATCTTTAAAAGTAGCAGATGAGGTTTCTCTCTATGCGCCTTTAGGTAATGGTTTTGAAATTGAAAATAAAAAAAGCCTGCTTATAGGTGCGGGTATTGGGGTTGCTCCTATGTTATTTTTAAAAAAATCTTTAAATGAAAATAACATTTCAAACTTTTTAGTTTCAGGCTTTAAGGCAGATGATGAAGTAATTTCAGGCTCTGATAAAAATATTGTAGGAAATTCTGTATTAGATGAAATTGAAAATATAATTGAAGAGTTTAAGCCTGAGAGGATATATTCCTGTGGGCCAGAAATAGTTCTAAAAACAGTGAGCGAAATAGCTAAAAAACACTCTATAGTGTGTTATATTGCAAAAGAAAAAGTAATGGCATGTAATATGGGCGTTTGTAGAGGTTGTGTTATTCAAATCAAAAAAGATGGGAAAATATTAAATAAAACTGTATGCAAAGATGGGCCTGTTTTTTTGAGCGATGAGGTTGTATGGAATTAAAAATTAAAAATTTCAAATTAAAAAGCCCATTTATTGTAGCCTCTGGCACTTTTGGCAGTTATGATGAACTTGCTGATTTTTGTGAATTAGATAAAATTGGTGCCATTTCAACAAAAGGCACAACATATGAGCCTCGATTAGGTAATGAGGGAGTGAGAATTTTTGAACTTGATTATGGAATGATTAATAGAATCGGGCTTGAAAATGATGGAATTTTTGATTTTATTGAAAATAAATTGCCAATTTTAAAAGAAAAAAATATTCCATTTTTATTAAACATAGCGGGCTCTGTTATTGAAGATTATGTAAAATGCGCAAAAATAGCACAAGAGAACAACATTGAAGCTATTGAATTAAATGTTTCTTGCCCTAATGTTAAATCTGGCGCTATGGAATTTGGAGTGTGCGAGGAGTCTTTAAAATCCCTTGTAGAACAAGTAAGGGCGATATATTCTGGCTGTTTAATTATAAAATTAACCCCTAATGTGACAAAAATTGAAAATATGGCATATGTAGCGCAATGTGCTGGAGCGGATGCTATTTGCGCCATTAACACAGTAAAATCATTGGGTGTAAAAATAGAATATATTAATAATAAATTTAAAAAAACCCTTGTGGCAGGTGGATTATCGGGAAAATGCATTAAACAAATAGCGCTGAGCGCTGTATCTAGAATAAAAGAAGTTGTAAACATACCAATAATAGCGCTTGGTGGAATAAGCACACTTGAGGATGTTTTTGAATTTATATCTGTTGGGGCAGATTTCTTTCAAATTGGAACGCAAAATTTTAAAGACCCCAACATTTGCAGTAGATTAAACGATGAATTAAATAATTTTATTGTGAAAAATGGCTTTAGGGATTATGATGAATTAAAAGAAAAATTAAGGGAGATGTAATTATGACAGACAATGATGTTAAACAAATATTAATTGATTTTGACGGGCTTTTAAACGGGCACTTTGCGCTTACTTCAGGGAAGCACTCTGATACTTATTTTCAATGCGCAAAACTATATCAGCATCCTCCTGTGGTTGAAAATCTAGCTCAAACACTTGCTAAAAAAATCGATTTTGATTTTGACACTGTTATTGCTCCTGCTATTGGTGGGGTAATTTTTGGATATGAAATTGCTAGTGCAACAGGCAAAAGAAACCTTTTTGTCGAAAGAAACAAAGAAGGCAAAATGGAATTAAGACGTGGATATGTCTTAAAAGAAGGTGAAAGAGTATTAATTGTAGAAGATGTAATTACAACAGGCACAACAATCTTAGAAACAATAGAGGCGATTAAACCTTATAATGTTAAATTATCAGGTGTAGCTTGCATTGTAGATAGAACAGCATCTAAAAAAGATATGGGAAAAATTACATCGTTACTTAAAATTGACCCAGTTTTATATGATGAGGACGATTGCCCATTGTGCAAACTTGGACTTGAAATTGAAAAACCAGGAAGTCGCAAAAAATAATGAAACATTTATTAGATATTAATAGTTTAAATAACGAGCAAATTCTTGAAATAATGAATTTAGCAAGCAGGTTTGAACTTTTGGGTTTTGTTCCAAAGCTCTTAAATAAAAAACCAACTGTGGCATTTTTGTTTTTTGAAAATTCCACAAGGACAAAATTCTCTTTTGAATTGGCCGCTAAAAATTTAAACTATAATACTCTAGATTTTAACTTTAATACATCCTCTCTTTCTAAAGGAGAGGATTTCTTTGATACGTTAAATAATCTATCAGCCATAGGAGCGGACATTATAGTTGTAAGATCATCTGATGATTTTATTTATGAATATTCTAAAAAGAAATATCCTTATAGATTATCTTTTGTAAACGCTGGTTCTGGCGTTGGTTCTCATCCAACTCAAGCGCTTTTAGATTTTTATACAATTCAAAAACATCTAGGCTCTGTGTATAACAAAAAAATTGTTATAGTAGGTGACATTAAGCATTCAAGAGTGGCAAAATCAAACATAGAGCTTTTAAACCGCGTTGGGGCAAAGGTTGTTTGCGTTGCGCCAAAATGTTTTCAAGATGAAAATATAAAAAATGTGCAATTTGAAGAAGATTTATTTTTAAACACTCAAAACGCCGATGTTGTAATGGCACTTAGAATTCAAAAAGAAAGAATTGAAGAAGAAATTGATTATTTAGAATATATTGAGAATTATCAAATAAACGAGGGTAATTTTAATACAGATGCTATTTTAATGCACCCTGGGCCTGTGAATTGGGGCGTTGAACTATCAAAAGAACTTCAATTTGCCAAATGTTCAAAAATTATTTTAGAACAAGCCCACAATGGGACTTTTGTTCGTATGGCGATTTTAAATTTAATTGTAAAGGGGATTTATGGCTCACATTGTTGAAATTTTAGCACCGATTGATTTACATGTTCACTTTCGTGACCCTGGCTTTACACACAAGGAAACAATAGATTCTGGCCTATTGTGTGCTCATAACGCTGGTTTTTGCGCAGTGTGCACTATGGCAAACACAAATCCTGTAGTGGATAATGTTGAAACTATAAAATATATTTTAGATAAATCAAAAGATTATGATTGTAAGATTTATCCTATCGCAGCTGTTACAAAAAACCTTGATAGTGTTGAACTTGTTGATTTTAAAGAGCTAAAAGAGGCGGGTGCTGTTGCTTTTTCAAATGATGGGCTACCAATTTTAGATAAAAATGTTTTTGAACAAGCGCTAAAAAGTGGCAATTTAATCCTCTCACATCTAGAGGATGAAACAAAAGAGTTAAAATGGCAAATTGAAATCTTTGAAAAGCTAGTACAAGAAGGGTTTAATCCAAAATTGCACTTTTGTCATATATCTAAAAAGCAAAGTGTTGAAATCATAAGAAACGCTAAAAAAAGAGGGCTTAAAATCACTGTTGAAACGGCTCCTCATTATTTCATTTTTACAAAAGATGATGTTGATTCAACAGGCAGATTTAAAATGAACCCCGCTTTAGGTACAGTTGATGATAAAAAAGCAATTATAGAGGGCATTTTAGATAATACAATTGATTGTGTGGCATCTGATCATGCTCCTCATACAGATGAGGAGAAACTATCTGATTATAAAGATTCTCCAAATGGGATTGTTGGGCTGGATACCATTTTCCCTTTAACATATATGACCTTTGGGCTTGATAAAGCTGTTGAATTATTATCAATTAATCCAAGAAAAATTTTAGGAATTCAAAATGATAAAAAAGTTAAATATGATTTAGATAAAGAGTTTATTATTGAGGGGGCAAAATCCCCCTCTTTTTGTAAGATAACGCCATATGAGGGTTTAAAAATGAGAGGAGTAAAAGTTGATTAATCAAAATATTAAAGAAAAAATTGTGCTAGCACTTGATGTTGAAACATTAGATGAAGCGAAAAAACTTGTAGAGGAATTATCCCCTTATGTTGGGACTTTTAAGGTTGGTTTACAACTATACACTGGTTTTGGTAATGAAATTATAGAATATATTAAGCAAAAAAACTCAAACTTCTTTTTAGATGTGAAATTGATGGATATTCCAAACACTGTTAAAAAAGCGAGTGAAAATATCGTAAAACGTGGCGCGAATTTTTATAATGTGCACGCTCTAGGTGGATTAGAGATGATGAAGCAATCAAAAGAAGCAGCGTATGAAACAGCAAAGAAATTAAATCAAGAGCCTCCTTTAATTCTAGCTGTCACAATTTTAACCTCAATTTCAAATGAAGTTCTAGAAAATGAATTATCTATAAAAAATAACACAACAGATATGGTAGTGACACTTGCAAAACTTGCAAAGTCTGCTGGTTTAAGTGGAGTCGTGGCGTCAGTGAATGAGGTTGAATTAATTAAAAAAGAATGTGGAAAAGACTTTAAAGTGCTAACACCAGCCATTCGCCCAGAGTGGTCGTTAAAAGATGATCAAAAAAGAATTGCAACACCAAAAGTGGCAATAGAAAAAGGAGCGGACTTTATCGTGCTTGGTAGAGCGGTAACCACTGCTGTGGATAGAGTGGAAGCTATGCAAAAAATTTATAAAGAGATTGAGGGATAAAAATGGGAGTATTATTAACACAAGATGGAACAATTTTAAGGGGTAAATCCTTTGGGGCACAGGGTGAAAGCTTTGGCGAACTTGTTTTTAACACATCTATTACAGGCTATCAAGAAATAATAACTGACCCCTCATATGCCTCTCAAATGGTTGTTATGACTTATCCTGAAATTGGGAACTATGGAATAAATCAAGATGACTTTGAAGCAATAAAACCTCACTTTAACGCTCTTATAGTTAAAAATTATTGTAAAAAAGAATCGCATTATAAAAGTGAAAAAACACTTTCTGATTATCTAAAAGAGCACGATATTGTAGCATTAGAAGGGCTAGATACAAGAGAGCTTACAAAAAAAATAAGAGAATCTGGCACAATGAATGCTTATGTAAATTCAAATGATATTTGTGATGTTGAAATTAATAAAAAAATTGGCGAATTGCAAAATTATAAACACAATCCTGATATAGTGCTTGATGTGACAACAGGGGTGAACTATAAAGTGGGCGAGGGAAACCCAATAAAGCTTGCTTTTATTGATTATGGTGCAAAACTTGGGATTATAAATTCGCTTGTTAAAAGAGGATGCGAGGTAAACGTTTTTAGAGCAGATGTGAGCGCACAAACCATAATAGATGGTGATTTTGACGCTTTATTTTTATCAAATGGCCCAGGAGATCCCTCTGATTGCAAACTTGAACTATCAACAATCAAAGAATTAATAGGAAGACTCCCAATTTTTGGCATATGCCTTGGGTATCAACTGCTAGCGCTTGCGCTAAATGGTAAGACATATAAATTAAAATACGGGCACAGAGGGGGCAATCATCCTATTAAAAATATTTTAACAAACAAAGTGTTTATGTCATCTCAAAACCACGGCTATGCGCTTTGTCCTGACAGTTTAACAGAGCTTGTACAGGTAAGTCATATAAATTTAAATGATGATACTCTAGAGGGTTTTATAGCTCCTAGTTTAAAGATATACGCTGTGCAATTTCACCCTGAAGCGAACCCAGGGCCAGAAGATTCTAGTGTAATTTTTGATGAGTGGGTTGAATTAATGAAAAAATATCAAAAAGTGAGAGTGTAAAAATGAGAGATAAAAATATAAAAAAAGTTATGGTTATAGGTTCTGGCCCTATTGTAATAGGTCAGGCGGCAGAGTTTGATTATGCTGGTGTACAGGCATGTAGAAGTCTTAAGGAAGAAGGAATTGAAGTAGTTTTAATTAATTCAAATCCAGCTACTATTATGACAGATGAGAATATAGCAGATAAAGTCTATATCGAACCATTAACAGTTGAAATATTAGAAAAAATTATTAAAAAAGAGCGTCCCGACGGGATTATAGCAACATTAGGCGGGCAAACGGGGTTAAATCTTGCTTGTCAGCTTGATGAAAATGGAATTTTAGAAAAATATAACCTAAAGGTGCTTGGTACAAATATTAGTTCTATTAAACAAGCAGAAGACAGAGAATTATTTAAAAACTTAATGAATGAAATATCAGAACCAATTCCGCAAAGCAGTACAGTGTCTAGTTTTGATGAGGCTATGGAGTTTGCAAACAAAATAGGTTTCCCTATAATCATCCGTCCTGCATTTACTCTAGGTGGTGCTGGTGGTGGAATTGCCTATAATAAAGAGGATTATGAAACAATTGTGCATACAGGATTGGCTCAATCTCCAATAAATCAAGTGCTTGTAGAAAAATCAATCGCTGGTTTTAAAGAGGTTGAATACGAGGTTATGAGAGATTCAAATGATAGTTCAATCATCATTTGTAATATGGAAAACATTGACCCAATAGGCATTCACACAGGCGATAGTTTTGTTGTGGCGCCATCACAGACTCTAACTAATCAAGAATATCAAATGCTTAGAACGTCAGCCTTAAAAATTATTAAAGCGCTAAATATTGTAGGTGGCTGCAATGTGCAATATGCGCTTGATTCAAAGTCTAATCAGTACTATGTAATTGAGGTGAATCCTCGTGTTTCTCGCTCTTCAGCTCTTGCTTCAAAGGCTACGGGGTATCCAATAGCAAAAATCACAACAAAAATAGTCCTTGGATATAATTTAGATGAAATTAAAAATCCCCTTACAGGTAAAACCGTTGCGGCATTTGAACCATCTTTAGATTATATAGTAACTAAAATTCCAAAATGGCCTTTTGATAAATTCGCATCTGGTGATAGATTATTAGGTACGAAAATGAAGGCTACAGGGGAAGTTATGGCAATTGGAAGAACATTTGCTTCATCCTTTAAAAAAGCCCTAGCATCTCTTGAAGACAAGCAAACAGGGCTTTTGGGGTATAAATTTAAAGACCTATCAACTGAAAAACTTTTAAAAGAACTCTACATTCAAGATGACAGAAGAATTTTTAGACTAGCTGAAGCGCTATATAGAGATATAAATGTGCTACTTTTAAATGACATAACAAAAATAGACCTTTGGTTTATAGAAAAAATTAAAGAAATAATTGATGTCCAAAAAGAGCTTGAAGAGGGCAATTTAGACTTTGAGTTATATAAAAAAGCAAAAGAATACGGATATTTAGATGCTGAAATAGTTGAATTTACTCAAAGAGAGCAAAGTGAACTTGATAATTTTAAAATTGATGCCTCTTTTAAAATCGTAGACACATGTGCTGCTGAATTTGAGGCGAAAACGCCTTATTTTTATTCAACATATAATGAAACTTGCGAATTAAAAGATTTTAAAAATGAAACCGCTAATAAGGAAAATATTTTAGTATTAGG
>CAYJMX010000024.1:0-1531 GCA_964371485.1 uncultured Gammaproteobacteria bacterium
TATGTAGTAGTTTATATGCTCAATTTTATATATTTCAGGCAACAATGATAGTCTTAATGTAACGGCTCTATCATATGTTATTGGGCTAAATGATTGCTCATACACAAGTACATCATTTTCTTTTTTTAAAAGACAAATGGCATCTACCCCCATTTTAGGACCATTTGATTTATACAATATTTTTGTTGTCGCTTCACCCAGCATAGAAAACGGTAAGCCAACAACTTTTGAAAGATATTTTCTTGCAAACTCGTCATTAATCTTTGTATCAACTAAAATATTGCTCTCAAATGTGTTTAAATAATCTTTAATGTCGCCTGTTACAACGACTTTGTTATTTAAACTGTCACCCCAATAACCATATGTATCAAGCAGAGTGATTTTATCTGGCTCGATTTTAATTTTTGCGCTACTAACTTTAACATTTAAATCTGCCAAAGGAACAAGAGAGAAGCTTGAATTTTCAGTTGAAATCTCGCCCACAATACCTTTTTTAGAAATATTTATATTAAATTTCGCGCGAGCGGTTATATCTTTAAACAAAGAGGCAATTTCCTCTCCATTTGGCAATATTAAATTTGACCTAATAAGATTCATTAAAATTTGTGCGTTAAAATTATCAGACTTTAGAGTTACACCTTGCCCATTTTCTCGTGCAAGCAGTGCATTTAAACTAACAGAAGAATTATTTGCACTTAAAATTAAATTATTTATATGCATCTTTTCATCAGCAATATAGATATTATCCTTTGAATTCATTTTAAATTGAGTTAAATCATCTTTATAAAAGATTTTAAGTACAGCATCAAAGGCGATATAAGAGTGGTCGTCTTTTTTAAGTATAAACGCCCTGTCTAAATCAAAATCTATTTTTGCACCATTTTTATCCCTGTAAATAAGTTCGAAATCTTTTACGCCAATGTTTTCTAATTTTGTAAGCCTAAAATTTGCATTATTCTTCTTTTGTTTTTTATCTTTTTTCTGCTCTGGAAGAAGTTTTAAAAGACCACTAGCGTCAATATAGCACTCGTCTACATTAAACTCATTTATTGAAAGATTCCCGCCCAATATTTTTTTTATACTGAAATCAAAATAGAAGTTTTCGATATTTATAATATTTGAATCATCTTTTTTAATAGAAAAAAGCTTGAAAGCAAGAATGTTTGAATCAGAAAAAGAAGTTTTAATATACTGTTTATCAAGTATAACTTCAGCCTTTAGCGTTTTTGCAATAACTTTTTCTACTATTTTTGAAAAAGATTTTGTTTTTAGCAAAAATGGAATTATAAACAGATAAAGAGATACAAGAAATAGCGCCACCAAAACTAGCACAATAAATATTTTTGCAATTTTATTTAAAATAAACCTCTTCATTTTATTCTCAAACAATCTATTATGATATAATTTTAATATGAAAAAATTATTTTTGACAGTTTTAGTACTATTTTTATTAACAAACTCATCCGTTTTTGCCATAGAGGCAAATGCGGGAAACAGAAGTGTTGAAGTTTTTTCTCACAAAAATAAATTT
>CAYJMX010000024.1:1558-13604 GCA_964371485.1 uncultured Gammaproteobacteria bacterium
AAAAGGGTTCAAAATATGGAATAATCGATTACAAGGGAGAAATTCTTGTTGAAGCAAAGCATAAAAATGTTGAAAGATTTTTCTCAAAATATGTAAAACTAGGTTCAAACAGCAAACTTGGGCTTTATGATGAGTTTGGAAACACAGTTATTGAACCGAAATATTCCTTTATTGGCCCTATGTATTCTAATCTTTATTTAACATGTAAGAATTATAGATATGGAATCTCAAGCTCAAAGGGCGAGGTACTTTTACAAAATCTGTACGAAGAAATCTATATGCCGCACCCTAAGGCTTTAAGGATAAAATATCTTGGGCAGTGGTATGAAGTTGAAAAATTAAAAGAAAATGAAATTAATCTACCTAAAGAAGTCGAGGTCATTGTTCACAATGGAGATAAAATCAAGATTACAAAACTATTTACAGATGTGGCCCTAACTGCAAGCTACAGCACAATTAGCGCTACAGATTATCTCTTAAAGACAGTTTCTTCAATTTCTGTTGCATATGAACAAACCATTGAAGAACTTATGTTATCAAGAGGTACAGACAGCCTTGTAGGCCTTACAAATTTAACTTGGGTGCCAAAATTCCCAATTGTGTATATTAAAAAATACTATCAAAATATGGCAAATCCAAACTCTGGCCCACTATCAGACAATAAAAACAAGGTTAAATCTCAGCTGTTATTGAAATAGAGTCTATTTAGCCATTTTTTCTAACAACCAAACAACGTTTTTAGCAAGGTTGATAACAGTCATTATGCCTTCGCCATCATTTTCAACTTCACCAATAGCCCCACCATTGGCAAAATTCCAATAATCAGCACCAACAACAATCATTTCAGACATTAGTGGCATAAAATTTATTTGCTCAAACACGCAAGTTCCCCCGCCACGTCTTTGTGTGATAACACTTGCGGCAATTTTTCTTTTAAGCAAGCTGTCATTTCCTCTTGCAACATATCCGGCTCTATCAATTAAACATTTAAGCTCTGGCGTCATGCCTGCAAAATAAGTAGGTGAGCCAAAAATTATGGCATCAGCCTTTGTCATTTTTTCAAAAACTTCATTGAAGCAATCGTTATTAATCACACACTTTTTATTTTTTTTCTCTCTGCACACACCACATGCCTTGCAAGACTTTATATTGGAATTGCCTATTTGCACAGTTTCAACACTTGCACCTAATTCCTTTGCAGTGTCAGAAAAAACGTTCAATAGAATCTGTGTGTTGCCCTCTTTTCTTGGGCTTGAATTTATCAATAAAATATTCATAATTACTCCAATTTATTAAAAGCAATTATAGCATATTTTTAATCATTATGACAGCTTTGAAGAAGTAAATAATCTCATTGTACTTTTTTGCTTGTTAACATCCGGCAGTTCATAACATTTAATACATCTTGCTTCATAAGCTTCATCTCCACCTATCATAATTAAAGGAGAATTTTTATCAGCAGGTTTGCCGTCAATAAGC
Source organism: uncultured Gammaproteobacteria bacterium (assembly GCA_964371485.1). Taxonomy (GTDB): domain Bacteria; phylum Cyanobacteriota; class Vampirovibrionia; order Gastranaerophilales; family Gastranaerophilaceae; genus CAYJMX01. Next base: position 3,038 of record CAYJMX010000024.1, read on the forward strand.
CTTTGAGTTCTTGTGCCATTATCTGAACCACATTTCATACACACAGCATGTAACTTGTCCACCTTTGTAGCTATGCACATTAATTCTGGCATAGGGCCAAAAGTTTCAGCTTTAAAATCAAGCTCAAGACCTGTGCCTATTACTCTTTTACCTTCAGACATTAACTTTTTTATAACTTTTACAATATTTTGATCAAAGAATTGCAACTCATCAATTGCTATAATTTCATCATCAGATCTTACAAGGGAAATTATTTCAACAGAATTTTTTACTTTTATGGCATTAATACAAAGGCCATTTCTCGATTCAATACAATCACTTTGCGCTCTTGTGTCAATTTTAGGAGAAAAGATTTTAATCTTTTTCTTCGCTATCATACATCTTCTAACGCGTCTTAATAACTCTTCTGTTTTACCACAACTCATCGGCCCTGCGATTAGTTCAAAACTATAGCTTTGCATTTTTTCCTCTAATATAATCTCTAATTAAATTAATTATAAACAATTTTACTTGGCATGGGACGCTATATTAAGCTCAAAATTTACAATGACTTATTATATTTAATTTTCAACTCTTAAATGTAACCATATGTTAACAAAATGCAAAATTCATTGAAGAACATCTAGCAAGGTGCCGAAACCATGATAATTAAAGTAGTATAAGTGTATTTAAAATTATAAGGAGTCAAAAAGATGAGCTATGATGTAAGCAAGTTAAATAGCATTCAAAAGTCAGGTGATAATTATATTATTACAGACACAGATGGAAACCAAAAAACTATTGCTGGCGGAAACAGCGTAATTGAGCACCTTTTTGTTAATCAAAAATATCTAACCCAAGGCGATAAGACAGATGATAAAGATAATGTATTATCATCTGCTGAATTAAAAGATTTCTTTTTAAATGAAGAATCAAATAGATTTGATGTCAAAGAAGGCGAAACTGAAATCACCGACTGTGGATTTGAAAATTGGGTTGAAGCCAATCAAGCTATTGGAAGTAACGCGCATCAAAGCGAAGGCGCTTGGAAAGACAATTTCATGTCTTTTATGGACCTTGTAACAAATAAAGTTGCAGAAAAAGAAGAAGCTCCAAAGCCAGTAGCGCAAGAAGCGAGCTATGATATTTCAAAAATAAATAGCATTAAAGAAACAGAAGATGGCTATCAAATTACAGATACTAATGGCAATACAAGAAATGTTGAAGGCAAAAACGTTGTAATAGATCATCTATTAGAACAACAAAGCTATTTAACACAAGATGATAAAACAGATAATGACAGAATGTTATCAGCAGCTGAATTAACAGACTTCTTTAAAAATGAAGAAGCCTCTAGATTCTCAACAGATGAAGAAGGCTATGAGGCACAAAGTGCTGAGGAGCTTAATACAATTACAACCGATGAAGTAAGTTCTTGGATTGATAAAAACAAAGTGCACGCTAATAACCCGCACAACCATGAAGCTGTATGGCTAGATGACTTTAAGTCATTTATGGAATATGTAACAGAAGAAGCTGAAGCTCAAGAGGCTGCTGAAGCAGATGAGGCGGCTGAAGATGTTGCTCCACCTGTGGCAAATCCACCTGCAGATGAAGCGCCTGCAGCACAGGCATTTGATTCAGCAGAGAATAATCTTGTAAGCGAAGAATTCATAACTTCAAGAGAAGTTAGTGAAAACGGTACCATTACAACAATGTACAGCAGCTTTGAACATCCTCAAAACTTGGCTGGCTCAACACTAACTGCAGGTCAGCTGCAAGAAAGATTTAGTGGGCGCGAAGACGGTAAAATTAGCAGTCACACAATCTTTACAGGTCTTAATGGTGTTGAACTACCAGTAACTGTTGAAGAAGACTATACGCCAAATTATACCAATAAAGGACTTGAAAGCAGAACCGTTTATCACAATCCAGCAGACAATGATGGCTTAGAAGAGCTGAAATCATACAAATTGATTACAGATAACGAAGGCAATTACATTGTAAACACAGAAGGCATCGTAAGTGAGAAAATTTTCAGCGATGGCACAAGAGAAGTTGAATACGCAAATGGCGCAAGAGAAGACGGCGCAATCATTGTAAAGTATGACGCAGAAGGTAACATAATTGCCACTAGTAACGAAAGAAATTATTAACAAAAAAAAGCGCCCAAGCGGGCGCTTTTTAGTGCATATCTTAAATTAAAACCTATTGCATAATTTCAATTTCATTACCATCTGGGTCTTTTAAAAATGCGATTTTAGAATCTACTTCTTCTAAAACAAACGGCTCGATTGTGTACTTGTGTCCCATTTTAAGCATTTTTTGAGTAAATTCATCAATGCAATCAACAGAAAATGCAAAATGACCAAAGGCGTTTCCGTTTTGATATCCACCCTCTGGAATTTCATTGTTGTGGGTTAGTTCTATTTGCGTTTGCCCATCTTCATCAGATAGGTAATAAAGTTTGCAATCATCTAAATCTATTGTGTGCGTTAAATTCATATCCAACAATTCTTGATAGAATTTTAATGATGCGTTAATATCTTTTACTCTTATCATTACGTGTCTAAATTTCATAATATGCTCCTTTTTTTCATCAAGTATAGCACAATATCGCGCTTGTGTTAAAAAATTGAAAATATTCCAAAAAATTTTATTGTATAATGTCTGTATGAGTAAGATTTATGTCGAGTATGGTGAAAAAGAAATAACTTATCTAAAAGGCAAGTGCAAAAAACTAGCTGAAGTTATAGAGCGTGTCGGTTTTATTGAAAGAGAAAGATATCAAGATTTATTTGATTCTTTAATAAACGCCATTGTGGGTCAACAAATTTCAAGAAAAGCGCACATTACAATCTACAATCGTATTATAGATTTGCTTGGCACAATCACCCCTAAAACAATTCTAAACTGTGCCGATGACAAACTTCAAAGTTGCGGGCTTACGCATAGAAAAGTTGATTATATGAAAAACTTTGCAAGCCTTGTTGATAGTGGCGAATTTGATATAAATTCACTACAAGAGTTATCAGATGATGAAGTTTGCGAAAAATTATCTGCACTTCGAGGCATTGGAGTGTGGACAGCGCAGATGTTAATGATTTTTACGCTAGGCAGAAAAGATATTATAGCCTATGATGATTTAATTATACAGCGCGGGCTTCGCATGATTTATCATCATAAGAAAATTGATAAAAAATTATTTCAAAAATATAAAAAACGCTACTCGCCTTATGGCTCAATAGCTAGTCTTTACCTATGGAAAGTTGGAAATGGCGAACTAGAAGGCTACAAAGATTACGCTCCAAAGCCTACTCAAAAGAGAGGCAAGTAAGAAAGGAAATCCTGTGGAAACACAAATTAATTATTATAAATCTCCTTATGGAGTGCTTGAAATCAAGCATGACGGACAAAAGTTATTCTTTTTAAAAAATGTAGATAAAGATTTTATTCAAATGCCAGATTGTGATTTTGCCCTTAATTTAAAATCTCAGCTTGATGAATATTTTCAAGGTAAAAGAAAATATTTTGATATTGAACTGGCACCTGTTGGTACAGAGTTTCAAAAAAAAGTATGGGACGCATTGACACAAATTCCATATGGTGAAGTGTGCAGCTATAAAGACATTGCCACAAAAATCGGCAATGACAAGGCATCAAGAGCAGTTGGGATGGCGAACAATAAAAACCCAATCACAATTATTGTGCCTTGCCACAGGGTAATAGGTTCATCTGGCAAGCTTGTTGGATATTTTGGTGGACTTGATATGAAAACGGGCTTATTAGATTTAGAAAAGGCAAATAAATGATTTCAGATAAAACAAAATTGATGGCGAAAAAGTTTCAAGAACTGCACAAAAAAAATGAAATGTTTGTGCTCCCAAATGTATGGAACGCGGGTTCAGCAAAGGTTTTTGAAAAAGAAGGCTTTAGTGCTGTCGCTACAACTTCAGCAGGAGTGGCGTATGCTATGGGTTATCCTGATGGTGAGGATATCGGGCTTAATGATTTAGTTAATATCGTTAAACAAATTACAAAAAGGGTGGATATTCCTGTGTCGTGTGATTTTGAGCGTGGGTATTCTGATAATATTAAAGAGATTAAGCAAAACGCAATAAAATTATTAGAAGCGGGCGCTTGTGGCTTTAACATTGAAGATGGAGAGCTTGACGGCAAAAGTATTACTTCATTAGATATTCAAATAGAGAAAATAAAAGCACTTGTTGAATTAAAAAAAGAATTAGATGTTGATTTTGTGATAAACGCAAGAACCTGCATCTTTTGGCTGAATTTAGGGGAAGATAAAATTAATGATGCCATAAAAAGATGTAATGCATATCTTGAAGCAGGCGCAGACTGCGCTTTTATCCCAGGGGTGATGGATAGAGAAACTGTTGAAAAATTGGTTGATAATATCAACGGACCTGTAAATATTATTTTAAATCCAAAATTTAATGACTTAAAAGAGCTAAATAATATCGGCGTTAGAAGATTGAGCATAGGTTCTGGCGCTGTACGTTCTACATATGGACATATTATTGATATAGCTAAAGATTTAAAAAATAATAACGTCGACACAATGCTAAATTGTAAATTTAGCTATAAAGATGCAAATGAGTATTTTAGGTAACTGCGCGTTATTTTATTTTGTTTTTACGGCGCAATTTTTTAGATAAATTTTTTATATCCAAACTACCTGTGCCTTTTTGATCCACCCTTATATAGGCTGCCCAAAAAATTAGCACAACAAAGACTATTGCCCCAACAATGTTTCCAAGGGTAACGGGGATTAAATTATTAAAAATACTACTTTGCCAAGACAGATTTAAAATGGCCTGAGAGGCAATTTCAGATTCTGCTACTATTTCAGGAATTCTTTTTATTAAAAGTCCATTAGCTAAAAAGTACATGTTTGCAATGCTGTTATCAAATCCGCATGCAATAAATGTAGATATTGGGAAAAGTACTGCGAATATTTTCCCTATAACATATTTTGTACAAGACGCCATCCAAATAGCCAGACAAACAAGCCAATTGCAGAGAATTCCGCGCGAAAATGCTTCGGCAAATGTCAAATTTGTCTTATTGATTGCTGTTTTTAAACCCAATATTCCCAACTCGTTGTCAGCGGAAAAAGCAATACCTGATTGATAAACCAAGAACGCGATTATTAAGCATCCAATAAAATTACCTATATAAACTATAGTCCAATTTCTTAAAAGTTTTCTTACCGTGGTTTTTTTCTTAATAACCGAAAATACCATCATTATGTTCCCCGTGAACAGCTCAGCACCTGTTAAAACAACCATCATCAAGCCCGTTGAAAACATTATCGCACCAATAAGTCTTGCCAAACCCCAGCCAAGAACGCTTTCAGTCCCACACATTGTACACAAGGATACCTGAGCACCAAAAGAAACTAGCGAACCCCCCAGTATGGCAAGTATCATAGTCTTTATTTTGCCAAAGCCAGCTTTTTTAGGCATCATATCTTTTGCAAAATCTTGCACTAAGTTATCTGGCGAAATATAATCGTTTGTTTCTGAAATTTTACTCATACCCACATTGAATCATTGCACAAATAAAACAGGTTTACAATACAAATAAATGATTCCTTTAAAAAACAAAAAAGAGAGTCTTTTGACTCTCTTTTTAAATGGCACCCTGGATAAGATTCGAACTTTTGCGAGCTACTTGCAAACGCGGTATCGCACTATTGGCCAGAAGTTCGATTAGTAAAATTTGGAACAAAAAAAGAGAGTCTTTTGACTCTCTTTTTAAATGGCACCCTGGATAAGATTCGAACTTATGGCCTACTGCTTAGAAGGCAGTTGCTCTATCCAGCTGAGCTACCAGGGCGTGTATTTTATTTATTTTTCATTTTGTGCCGCTGGCTAGAGCATCATTTTTTGACTTCGCAAGCTATATGCTTGCTTTGCCAGCTGAGCTACCAGGGCGTGCACTACGCTTAAATCAGCGATTACATTTATATTTTTACCACACATAAAAAATGCTTGCAAGCACTTTTTACACTCCCAAACTTACAAGAATTTTATAAAATGCAACTTGAAACAGCCTTAATAAAATAAACACCACAATAGGGGATAAATCTATCATCCCTATTGGCGGGATTATCTTCTTAAATGGTGAAAAGAATAAATCCGCAAACTGATATAAAAACTTAAAAGGCTGATTGCTCCAATTTACATTTGGCAAAAAAGACAAAAATATTTTCACAACCAAAAGTAGTGTTATTAAATCAAATATTCTATAAACAGCAACCGCTGCGCTCATCTGCTACATACTCCTTTAATTAAAATCTAGAATCATCTTTTGTTGTAGAACACTTGCAAGGTGGAACAGTATCAATGTTTGCAATGATTTCTCTTAAAAGTTTTTCTAAATTTGAAATATTATTTTTAAATACTTCCATAACAGCACCGTGTGACACAGGCTCGCAACCCGCAACAACGCCAGCGTCATAATCTGTAATTAATGAAATATTGATTGGGCACATATCCATCTCTTTAACAAGATAAGCTTCAGGATATTGAGTCATGTTAATTACTTCCCAACCTTGATTTGTAAAGAAAATACTCTCTGCTTTAGAAGAGAATCTTGGGCCGTTAATTACAACAACAGTACCTTTGTCATGCATTGAAAGACCAAGTTTTTTAGCGCTTGAAATTGCAAGCTCTCTTAAAGATGGGCAATATAGTTCTGCCGCACTAACGTGAGTAACAACAGGCCCTTCAAAGAAAGTGTCTTCGCGCTTTCCTTTTGTCCAATCAACAAATTGGTCACAAAAAACAATGTCCCCTGGTTTAACATGCTCTTGCAAAGAACCTGCCGCACAAGGAGAAATGATTTTCTTACATCCAATTTGTTTCATTGCCCAAACATTCGCTCTATAGTTCACTTTATGTGGCACAAGGTGGTGATTTCTGCCGTGGCGAGGCATAAAAGCAACTTTTGTATCGCCAACTGTTCCTACCGCAATAGTGTCAGATGTTAGTCCATATGGCGTTTCAATTGTATATTCTTTAATATTATCTAAAAATTTATAAAATCCTGATCCACCGAAAATACCGATGCTAGCTAGGTTTTTAATGTCTGTCATAATAACTCCTTAACACTTTTTCTACGATAATTATAATATAGGCAATACAATATAGCAATTGATTTACAAAACATTTTTTTAAGTTGATATTTTTGTAGTATCTTTATAAAAGGAGAAAAAAATGCACAACTTAAAAATAGCGCTGGCGCAATTAAATCCAGACATTGCAAACATTGAAGAAAACTATAAAAAAGCAGTTGAGTATTTAAAAAGTGCCAAAGAAAAAAATATGGACTTAGTTGTTTATCCTGAACTTTTTTTGTTGGGCTATCCGGCAATGGATATTATAGATAGATACCCTCTTATTGTTGATAAAAATATTAAATATTTAGAAAAATTTGCCAAACAATGCAAGGGCATTAAAGTGCTTATAGGTTTTTGCTCTTACAATAATAATGATTATGGGAAAAAATATTATAATTCTATTGCCTACATTAACGATGGCAAAATTGAAAAAGTAATGAACAAGTGCCTTTTGCCTGATTATGCTGAATTTTCAGACAGCAGAAACTTTGAAGCTGGAAAATTTGAAAGCAAAAATAGAATTATTGAAATAAATAATCATAAAATTGGGGTTATAATTTGTGAGGAAAATTGGGCAGATAAAGACTTTTTTGAAAAACCACTTTACGACTTTAACCCTACTGAAACTCTTGTTAGGGAGCAAAACCCTGATATATTAATAAACATATCTGCTTCACCTACAAGATTTAAAAAAGAACAACTTCTTCACAATCTTCTATCCCATTGCGCCAAAAAGCACAACAAGCCTCTTTTGTATCTAAATCAAACAGGCTCTTTTGATGGCATAGTTTTTTGCGGAACTTCAAAAGTTTTTAATAATAATGGCGAATTAATAGCAAGGGCTAAAACATTTGAGGAAGAGCTTTTTGAGGTTGATTTAAATAATTTAGACAACAATAAAATTGAGCCTTTAATTTATGGAATAGAGCAAACATTAAACTCTAAAAAAGAATTTTCACTAGATTATGAACCAGATTTAGCAAGAACATATCACACAATTGTGTATTCTATTAAAGAATATTTTCAAAAAAATGGCTTTAAACGTGCCGTTTTAGGGCTCTCTGGCGGGCTAGATTCAAGCGTTTGTGCCACATTACTAGCTGATGCGCTAGGAAGTAAAAATGTTATTGGCATTTCTATGCCATCTTCTATTACAAGCAATGAAAGCAAAAATGACGCTGAAGAATTGGCGAAGAATTTGGGTATAAATTTTTATACAATGCCAATTTTAGATATGACAAACGCGTCTTCTGATACATTTTCAAAAGTATTTAGTTCTATAGAAAAGGACTTGGGCGAATTTAGATACAAAGAGCCACTCACTTTTGATAATATTCAAGCAAGGTCAAGAGCGATGATTTTGTGGGGTGTTTCAAATGAATTTTCAAGCACAATTCCTATTGCAACAAGCGACAAGTCTGAATTGTACATGGGCTATGCGACAATAAATGGGGATATGTCTGGTGGATTTGCGCCAATTTGCGATGTGACAAAAACAAAACTTTTTGCGCTAGCTGATTGGATGAATAAGCACAGAGAGATTAAAAACGCCATACCGACTGCCGTACTTGAAAAACCACCAGGGGCGGAACTTGCAATTAATCCAAAAACAAACAAGCCACTAACAGCTGAAGAAGCGCTTATGCCTTATGAATTTTTAGATGAAATCATTTGGAGAGTAGAAAATTTAAAAGAAACTTCAAAAGATATGCTTGATGTTGAATTTTTATATGAAAAGAAAAATAAAATTTCAAAAGAACAAAAAATGGAATGGCTTAATAAGTTTAGAACAAGGGTTCAGTTTTCTCAATTTAAAGCGGCACTGATGCCCCCAGGGCCAATTGTAGACTCGCGCTCCATAATAAGATTTCAATATTTACAACTCATTTCTTCAAAACTGAATTTTTAAAAATATGCTATAATAATTCAAAAGGAAGAATTATGGAAAGTATTAATGGTATTGAAGCCATAAGGTTATATGAGGCTGCTAAGCTTAGTCAGGCAAGCAGAATTCAGAGTGAAGTCAAAGAAGAAACGAAAAAATATCTTGAATTAGAATTGAAAGAAAATAAAGCTCACATATCAAGAGCGCAATATTCTATGATGTTAAAAAATCGTCCACTTTTAAACTATAGGCCCATAAAGAATTCTTTTACAAAAAAGGGCGATCAGCAACTTTTGGCGCATTCTTTAGGCATTAGCATTTATGATATTGATAAACTTATTAATCACATTATTGAAACGGAGTTTGAGAATTCCCAATATGAATATTATGATGAGCTGCATTGGAGAAGAATGCATGATGTTGATGAAGAGACAAAAGAAATCACAAAAGATTATGTTATGCGCCATGGTACAAAAGAGCAGGTTCTTGAGTATTTAAAATGGCACCTTCATCACGCAGGAAATATATTAGATGCGCTTTATTTTAACCTAGAATCAGACCTTTTAAGCCTAAATCAATATTATTTAAGACCTTGTCATATGCTTGATTCAGTGAGTGCGAATAATTTATATGACACTATTCATAAGGAATTAAAAAACGCGCATAATAAGGGCGATATTACAATGGAACAAAACCTTAAAGCAGCGCAGGACACGCTTGATTGGATATATAAAATTCAAACAGCCAGCGGGATTCAAAGGGCGCTTAGGTTCGTACTTCAAAACGGATAGGATTATATGAGCACAATTTCAGTAGTAATTAACACACTAAACTCGCAAAGCGTAAAAATGGCGGATGAAATAATTATTTGCGATATGCACTCAAACGATCAAACTATTGAAATAGCACAAAAATATAAGTGCAAAATATTTTATCATCAAAGATCTGGCATTGTAGAATATGCAAGGAATTTTGCAATAAATCAAGCCACAAGCGAATGGGTTTTAATTTTAGATTCTGATGAAATAATATCGCCACAACTGTTTGAAAAATTAAAAGAATATGCAAATAATCCAAAGAAAAAAAGAAATGCGCTTTTTGTTCCAAGGAAAAATTTATTTTTAAATAAAGAGATGAAGACTTTAAAAAAAGATTTTGTTAAAAGATTTTTCAAAAAAGGAAGCGTGCATTTTAAAGAAGAAATCGGCGAAAAGCCAATTACTGTTGAAGGGCGCGACTTGTACATAAATAAAAATTTAAAAGATGAAAATTTATTTATTACCCATTATAAAATTTCATCAGTGAGTGAATTCATTTCAAAAATCAACAACTACACAGATTTTGAAGCCAGAAAAAGAATTGCAAAAAAGAGAAAATTTTCATTTTTAAAATTACTTATAACCCCTTGTTTTGAATTTATAAGATATTTTGTTTTTAAAGGTGGGTTTAAAGATGGCACTATGGGGCTATTTTATGCAAAATCTATGGGGTATTATAAATTTTTAACTCATTTTAAAATGTATGAGCATGATTTTAAGAAAAAGCATCGCTCAGAG
>CAYJMX010000025.1:0-10411 GCA_964371485.1 uncultured Gammaproteobacteria bacterium
TTAACATCTTTTTCCATTTTTATATAATCATACCCAAGGTAGGACTTTAGATTTGATTTCTCTAATTCTTTTTTGTGTTTTTGTGAAGACTCTTTAAAGTCTAAATTTGTAATCTTGTTCATAGTTCTATTTAACTACAATAGTGCGAAAAATTCAAAATATTTACATAAAAGCGAAAACCGTATCAAAGACAACTGCTTGATACGGATTTCAAATCTATTGGCGATTACGCCATTATTTTATATTTTATTTGCTTATACAGTAGCTGGAGCTAGTTTAGCTAGTGCTTCTTGAGCAGTTTGAGCCACAGCGGCATCTGTGCTTGTTAAGCTAGGTTGTAAAATTTGCTCTACTTGTGCTTTATCTTCTGGTTTTGCCATATATTGAAGAGCTTGAATAGCTGCTATTTTAACTTCTGGGCTTGGATTGTTTTGAATAGCGCCAGTGATTTCATTGTAACCAATCATATCAGTTAATGCCATTGGAGCTGGAGCAGCTTGACCTTGTTGAGCCATTTCAGCACCATAAGCTTCATGGTTATCTCTTGTTAATTTGTTAACCATAGCTAGCGTGAACATTGAGAAGATTTGGTTCTTTAGTGCTGCAACTTTTGGAGATAATGTATCTAAAGTTGCTTGTTCTTGAGGCGTTAATTGTTCACCTTTAGCTTGTTTATCGGCTAGAGCTACTTGCTCTGGAGTTGAATCAGCAAGAGCTGAAATATCTGCTTTAATTACATCTACAAGTGCTAATTTAACTGGGTCAGTTGCAACTTGTAAAGCTATATCAGGCGTAGACTGTGTGAAGTTAGCAATTGAAGTGATAGCTTCAGCTTGAACATTAGGATCTACGCTTTTTAAATCGTTAACAATCATTGTTGTGTCAACAGTTGGTGCAGCTGGCGCTTCAGTCACTTCTGGAGTTGGAGCGGTAGCCACCGGAGCCTCTACTGGAGCAGCCTCAACAGGTGCCGCTGGAGTTTCAACTGGAGCAGCTTCAATAGCCGTTTCAGGCATAGCTTGAACTTCTGGTTGAATAGCAGGAGCTGGAGTTTGAGGAGGTGTTAATGTTTGAGCTGGCACATATTGTTGATATGGTGCATATGGCATTTGAGTTTGTGGCGCATAAGCAGAACCTTGCGGCATTGCATATAATTCATTAGTATAAGCATAAGGTGCTTGAGCAGCTGGAGCAGCATAACTTTTTGGTTCGTAGATATTAATACTAACTGCGCTAGGTGCTTGCATTGGTTGTTGTAGTGCTTGTGGCTGTAACATTTTTATCTCCTTTGATATTATTCTTATTTTCTGTTTCTATAAAACAACTGAAATTTATTAATTGCCAATAAATGTTAAAATATTAAGTTATGTAACATTAATTTTTTCTTAGATCATCAGTTTTGTTTGTTAAATTTGTGCCGTTAACAATGAAATCGTAAGCCATTGAGATACCAAGACCAACAACTCCAAGTTTTTTTAATGTATTGTGCTTAATTGGCAATTTGCCAATATTTTTTGCGCCATCATTTTTAGACAGCAACAATAAAGTTGAAAAACCAAGTGTAGGTAAGTTGTATGCTATACCCTTAACGGCACCTTCAACATAGCCTGTTACCGTATCAAAAAATTCAGAGATTTGATATGGGAACTTTAAGTCATGCATCCATTTTTTAATTGCATTATTTTTCTCACTTGGATAGTTTAACTGATTTGCACCAATAGTGTTTGCAATATAATCATCAGCATAATTGCTTTCTCTTTTGATATTAGCACCTCTTACACCAAGACCATTAACATCATATAATGCAACAGTAGTTGCTAAACCAGCAGCAAGTTTTGAGCCTACGTTTAATAATGACATTACTAAACACCTCCTGTAGTTGTTTGTGTTTCAGGAGCGATGTCAACTTTATCGCCAGCGCTTAAGTTTAATAGTATTTGAGAAGCCAACATAGAATCTTCACCATATGCTGCTTCTGAATTCGATTGAATTTGTTTTAATATTTCAACAGTTTGAGCATCACCTCTAGCGTATCCTGTTTCAAGCGTAGTTAGCGCTAAAAATCTAACAGTTGAGTTTGGATCTTGCAATGCCTTATTTAAAAGTGCGTTAAGAGCTACATCGTCTTTTCTAACAGGGTCTTCCTTGAAGCGCTCTAGAATGTCTTTTGCTGCCATTAATCTAACTTTAGAGTCTTGAGAGTTTAAATAATTTTCTAAAGACATGATGTACTCGTCAGTTAATACAACCTTTTGCTTAGGCTTTTCTTCGCCTTCTTTTTTCTCAGCATTTTGAGCAGGCTGATTATTTACAGTGTTATTAACAACTGGCGCTGTCGCGTTTAAATCCTGTGCTGGAGGTTGTTGAATTGGATTTTGAGCAGCAGGGGCGTTGTTGATAACATTAGAGTTATAATTCATTGGATATTGCCCATTTTGAGCATTTGGAGCGTAATAATTGTTTTGTGGATATTGATAAATACCATTTTGCATAGGTTGTTGCATGGCATTTGGATAGCCAACAGTCGGGTTCATAATATTAATTGAAACAGCACCAACAGAGCCTACTGGATAAGATTGTGGCATATATTGTTGTTGTGTATTAATTGGATTTGTCATGGAATTTACCGCCTTCCTTACTATAATAAAGTAAGAAAGTACGCAATATGTGCCTTTTTTGTAGCCAAATGTTACAAAATATTAACAAAAATAAAATATTTTTATGTTAATATTGATATAAAATTTGAAACACTAAGGAGAAAAAATGTCACAAGATTCTTTATATGAAAAATACGAAATGGTAATTGGCCTAGAAGTTCATGCGCAATTAAAAACAAATACTAAAATATTTGCACCAGATGGCGCTGCTTTTGGAAAAGAACCGAACACTCAAACTTCACCAATCACACTTGGTATGCCAGGGGTATTACCAGTATTAAACAAAGAAGTTGTTAGAATGGGCATTTTAACAGGCCTTGCGCTGAATTCTCAAATTCCACAAAGATGCAAATTTGATAGAAAACAATACTTCTATCCTGATCTTCCAAAGGGATACCAAATTTCACAATTTGATGAACCAATTTGCCTTGGTGGATATGTTCAAATTTCAAACAAAAAAATCGGCGTTACAAGAGCACACTTAGAAGAAGATGCAGGAAAACTTGTGCATGCTGGCGCTGCTGGTTTATACGGTTCAAGTTATTCTCTTGTTGATTTAAACAGAGCGGGCACTCCGCTTCTTGAAATTGTATCAGAGCCTGATATGAGAACATCAACAGAAGCTAGAGAGTATGTTGAACAATTAAGAAATATTTTAAGATATATTGGTGTTTGCGATGGCAACCTAGAGGAAGGTTCTATGAGAGCGGATGCCAACATTTCAATTCGTCTTCGTGGCACAGAAAAATTTGGCACAAGAGCGGAAGTTAAAAACGTAAATAGTTTTAGAGCGCTTGCAAGAGCGATTGAATATGAATATGACAGACAAATTGACATCGTAGAAGGCGGTGGCGAAGTTGTTCAAGAAACACGCCTTTGGGATGACAACTCTGGTACAACATCATCTATGAGAGGAAAAGAAGACGCTCATGACTATAGATACTTCCCAGAGCCAGATTTAATGCCACTTGAAATTTCTCAAGAATGGGTTAATGAAATTAAAGATGAAATGCCAGAATTACCACATCAAAAAGTGGAAAGATACATGTCACTAGGAATTAGTGAATATGACGCAAACGTTATTGTTAATCAAATGGATATGGCGATATTCTTTGATGAAGCAATTAAGAATATTAAAAATGCAAAAGTTGTATACAACTTCTTATTTGGCGAGGTTGCAGCATTTTTAAAAGAAGAAAAAATATCAATCAATGAATCAAAATTAACGATTGAAAACTTTGCAAAATTGCTTGGCCTACTTGAAAAAGGGACAATCTCAAACAATATCGCAAAAGGCCTTATTGTGGACATACTAAAATCTGGTGATGACGCTGAAAAACTTGTTGAATCAAAAGGTTTAAGTGTTATGTCAGATACTTCTGAAATAGAAAATGTAATTAAAAAGATTTTAGAAGATAATATGGAACAAGTTGAAGCTTACAGAAACGGTAAAGATAAGCTATTTGGATTCTTTGTAGGGCAGGTTATGAAAGAAACTAAAGGTAGAGCAAACCCACAAATGTTAAATGACCTTCTAAAGAAATATCTAAACAACTAAACTTGACAACTCAGTTTATATCTGCAATCATAAAAACACCAATTAGCCGGTGTGATGAAATTGGTAGACGTGCTAGACTCAAAATCTTGTGTGGTTTGCGCCACGTGTCGGTTCGAGTCCGACCACCGGCAAATTGAATAATTTAATACAGGAAATAAGGTGAAACTCCTTAACTGGACCGCAGCCGTAAAGTCGGAAAACTCATACAATCTCAATTTGCGTGTACCAATTGTGATTTAATAGTTCCTAGCTGTGGTCAAAAAGCGGGAATTTTTTATGGGTATAACAACACCAGTAACAAATCAAAGAATAGCAACCTGTCCCCACGGTCTACCACCGGGGGCATGTCCGATTTGTAATGGTGGCGGAGGCGGTGGATCCTCTACAAAAAGACTTGATGAACCGAGGAAAGCTGGCGAAATGTCATATCAAGAATGCTATGCCATGTGGAAACAAATGCAAAGAGCAGAAGCACGTGAAACCGCTTTAAAAGAGGCTGCGCTTCAAAATGCACTTATGCAGGCAAAATTTCAACAAGCCCTAAATAACATCTCCCTAACTTTGCAAAACGCATTAGCAAACATTCAAAAATCACTGCCAGAACCTGTTTCAAAGGCATTAAGCACTGTCATCAACAATGTTATTATGCCAATAATTAATTTGATAAAAGAATTGCCAGCTATCAAAAATAATTTTGTTCAGGCGTTTAACAATATAAAATCACAAATAGAGCAAGCAGCACAAAAGCTAGCGGCTATAATTGGCGAGATTAATAACTTTGTCGAGAAAAAGATATCAGAATCCATTAAGAGTCTAAAGAAACGACTCAGAGGCATCTTAAATATCTTTGGACTTGAAGAAGAATACGAAGAAGACAAAAAAGTTAATCAGGAAATGAAAATATTTAAGGAATTTGAAGTTGAAAAGCTGAAGACAACTTTAAAAATACTTAAAGAATTTAAAAACAAGGAAGAAGAACTTGAACAAGCTACAAGTTAGAAACAATCTGCATAGCCATAAATATCTAACTAGCGCTCAGGCAAAAAGGCAAAACGCCAATCTTGAGGGTGCTGTGGTGAACAATTTTATCAAAGATAACAATTCAACAAATGATTTAACACTTAATGACACATATAATACGCTTTTAATTTCAGATGAAAAAAAGAAAATTGAAGAGCATAGCAGTGAAAATTTAAAAAACAAAGGTTTCAGTTTCAGTAAAGCACTTATGCCATTAATCGCTGGTACAACGGCGATTTTCGCGTCAAGCGCCTTATTGAGTGTGATGCTAAAGAGTTCCGCTAAGAAAAACCTTACAACAAGCTTTAAGAAACAGCTTCCACCTATGGGCATAAACTTAAACATCAGGCAAGAAACGGGTTTTGCTACTTATATGGCACTTAGAGACCCAAGTAGAAAAAATATCATGGCGGCAATTGCCGTTTTTGCATTCTCTGGTCTGACCCTTTTGGGGAAAAAATTTACTGAAGGATTCAAAGAAATATGGATTAAAAAGCAAGACGCCGACATTTCAAGAGATCTTCAAGAAGACTTAATAGATGTTGAAACAAAAGCATTTTCAGGCAAATTGGATGTTGTAAGAAATATGCTTACAGAAAATGGCGAATACCTTTCAAATGCGCTGCACGGCAACGTTAAAAAAGAAATGAACACAGAAGTTTTTGCAAGAAATTTCAACTTTAAAGGTATTGAATCAAATAAAAATGGAATTGAAAAAGAGAAAAAAGAAAACAGACTAATGATAGCTTTATCTGGCATGGCGCTTGTCGCAGGCGTTGGGTTATCAGCTATCACACTAAAAAATATTAAAAATAGTGCAAAAATTCAAGACGAATTTATAAATACTTTTATAAAAGAAAAAAGCAACCTTTTGACAGATATTATGAAAAATAAAAATGTTGATACAGACCTATTATCTGATACTTTAATAAAAATGGGCGCGAGCAAAGCACAAATAATGGATTATGCCAAAAAGGCTGGCTTAGATGGCACAGCTCTAGAGGATTTTTCTACAAAAGTCTCAGATGGCGTGGATAACATTTGGGGCAACGCACCAACTGGATTGAGCACAGAAAGCGGAAAAGCGTTTTTCTATTGCTATCTTGATGAAGCTAGAGGGCACTTGTACAACTGGCTGATTCACAGTGACAATCCATTTTTAAAGAATTTGTTTTTCGCCATGGCATCAGTTAGCGCCACAAGTTTTATGGCGCAAGAAAGCGTTGGCGCCCTTAAGGATGTAGCAGTGCTGAAAGAAAATGCCAAAACAGAGCTTGAACTTCAAAAAATGTTAGTAGATGTTGAAATTAAAAACTTCAAAGCCAAAAAAGACAGCGCTATAAAGCCTCTTATTGAAGAATTTGAAAGAAAGAAAAAGATGGGCAAATCGCCAGAAGGACTTAAGGTTATGGCAGATAATATTCTGCTTGAAATTAAAAACGGCCCACCATTTGTGTATTCGTAAGACTTATGAAAATTAATCCTATCGTACAATTTAATATTCAAAACCTTGGTAAAAATGTTTCTCCACCAAATGAAAAAAGAAATTACCATAAATTTGATGATGAAAAAATTAAAAAAATTGTCGCCGAAAAAGAAGCGGCTTTACCGTATCTAGAAAAAGTTTTAAACACGTCAAACAAGCACGATGAAATACTAGAGGCGCTTTATATATTAAATTATATGCTAGAGAGCAACACAAAAGGGATTGATAAATTATACCCTGCTATGAGTCGTTTCAACTATACAAAATCACCAGACATACAGGTAATGCTCGCTGGAATCTATAGAAAGACTCTTGTTCCTGATGGATTTGGACCACTTAATAGAATGCTTATGCAGCAAATCAATCAGCCAAACAGCCCTTATTATGACCCGACAGAAGAAATCGGCGGCGCAATATATGAGTATTTAAGATGCAAATGTGCTCAAAATCGCTATCCAAGCGCAAAATAGCTATTTTTCTATTTCTTCAATTGCCTCTATGCCTACTAAATTTTCCAGTATAGCTCTTGCGCTATAAAAATCTGATTGCGCCTTTTTGTGTGAATTTTGGGCATTTCTGTAATACATATCAGCAATTAAATAATGTTCTTTTTTAGCTTTGCTAGATTTTTTATAAATGTCTTCTCTTTTTAATAAATTCTCTTGAGTCATTGCAAGCACTTGTTTTTTAGTTATATAATCAATATACAAACCAAGCAGACGTTTTTGCAGGTCATCAATTTTGCGCACAAGCAATACCATATCGGCATCATTTACTTTTGAAAATTTATAATTAATCTCTCTATCGTCTTTAACTAAAGCATTTAATAGGCCTCCACCTACAAGCGCTCCTGCTGCTGTGTATGGATTGGAGCTAATTGCAGTTCCTGCTATGGTAGAAAAGCTTGCAAGCGGCTTTATAATCTTTTTTAACACGCCCTCGCTAGGTTTTTCTTCATCGGGATTTGAAAGTTTATAAATTGTATATTTAATAGTTTCACTTCTAGTAGCAGCGGCACCCCATAAAATTTGCAAGTCAGATAATAAATCCGTACTTTCTAAATTTAGGTCATGGCTAATGTCTTGTGCCAGTCTTTTTAAACTCATATCGGCATATGAAGTGTTATATTGCGATTCAGACCCAATATTTTTTTTACTTTGTGCCTTTGTATTCTTTTTTACTTCAACATAAGGGCTTTCGGGTTCATTTTTTAGACCCACCCTGTTGCTTGCTGGTGCTGGTGCACTCACATCTTTAAGAGACAATGCAAAAGTGCCACTTGAAGATAACATAAGAAATATTAAAGTTGCAAAAATTTTATTTTTCATCACTGTAAGCTCCAAGATTCATTGGAATTTTGCGCTTTTTAAAGTTTATATCATTCATATCAACATTGTGTGTAACAAGAGAGTACTGCGAAACATTAAGCTCTTTGGTAACTTTTGGACCCGCAAGTCTTTCAAGCATTAAATAATATTTTTTAGATTCTTGCACAACTTTATACTCTTCAATCATTTGCTCGTCATATTGCGCCTGTGCCATTGAAATTTCAAGCTCATTACCGGCTTTAATGGCATTATTATAATTTTTATTGTAAAGCAAGATTTGCTCTCTGCAGTCTTTTAATCGCATTAATGAAGCTTTATAGTTATAATATGTTATAACTATTTCATCTTGCAAACTTTCAACCAACGCAGCAAGTTCAATCGCCTCAGTATCAGTTAGGGGAACATCTTGAAGCTTTTTTATGTTATCCTTATTCATCCAATTATTTGCTAAACGCGCTGCGGCAAATGAGGCAGATTGCACAGAATAATGCATCCCCATAAATGCTGGAAGCATGGCAGCTCCGCTTAAAAGAGCGCTCATGGATTTTGCCATAATGGATGAGTGGACCCTTCTTTGCTCTGATGGGATCGCGAGTTTTTTTAAACAAAATTTAATAAGAGGATTTTGATTTATTGTAGCATTCCACAAGTTCTCTAAATCCTGCATATCACTTTTTTGCTGCATATCTACAACAATTTGAGCTTGCTCGGTGTTATTGATAAAAAGCGAACCTTTGAGGTTTTCGACTTTCTCATCATACTGAATTTTATGAATTTCAGATTCGTGCAATTTTAATTCTTGGGCCAAAACTGATGTGTTAAAGCCACAAAAAACAAATAATGAAAATACTGATATAACTTTTAATAGCATACTAACGTTATAACACAATTATTATTATATTTCTAATAACCGAATTCAGAACTTTCTTCTTCCTCTTCATCTTTTAAAGATGAAAGGTCATAGTTGTATGTGCTATCAAAATCTTCAGGAAGATTTTCTTGTTCTGGCCATAGCGTAGACTCGTCAAATCTTGAAGCACTCATATTAACACTAGAAGAGAAGTCTGAGTTTGATAAATCAGCTTCGTTAAAAATACAACCGGCCATATCTGCATCAGGGAAGTTCGAAAATGAAACTTTAGCATAGCTGAAATCAGTACCATTTAAAACTGATTCACTAAAATCAGACTCGTTAACAGTTGAACGAGAAAAATTCGCACTTGATAAATCACAATTTGTAAAATTTACTTCTGAAATTTGAGCCTCAGCAAAACTTGCTCCAGAAAAATCTACATCAACAAAAGAAATTTGTGAAAGTTCGCAACCAGAAAAGTCTGTTTCACTTAAATCAATATCTGAAACACCTTGGCACGATTCTATAAATGCGTCTTTATCGTTTTTAATTAATTCAACTAATTCTTCTTTTGTTTTACCAATCATTTTATATACCCCTAATTTTTCTTTATAAATTTAACCTATAAATGGCACTTTAGTCAAGTACCAAATTACCCATCTATAATTTGCAACTGAATTCCAAGCAAGACAGCTTGAACACGATTGTCTACATTAAGTTTTTTGTAAATGCTATTTAAATGCGTTTTCACGGTGACTTCTCTCACAAAAAGCTTATCCGCTATATCATTATTACTTTTTCCTTGAGCAACAAGTGAAAGAATTTCTTTTTCTCTTGTAGTAAGCGCTGAAATAGGTTCAGAACTTACAAACGGCAAAGCACTTTTATGCTTACTTTCTTTGCTCCAAGATGTTCTTCTTAATAGCGCTTCAACTCTAGCCAACAAGTTTGGTAAAATAAAAGGCTTAGTAATATAGTCATCTGCGCCAAATTTTAAACCAGAAATTTGCTTATTTTCTTCATTAATAGCAGTAAGCATAATAACGGGCATATGCTTTGTAGAATCATTCTCGCGAATTCTTTTTAATGTTTCCCAACCATCAAGATTTGGCATCATGACATCTAGCAAAATTAAATCAAACTGAGCTTTTTCCTCGCTCAACACCTTTAAGCCCATAAGGCCATCAGTTGCGACTTTTACGTCATATCCATACATAGGCAAAGAGTCTTCTAGAAGCTTTGGATTATCATCAATTATTAAAATTCTACCTAAATTTGCCATTATATTTCCTATTCTATAATATTTTCTTTAATAGCCTTAATCGCCGCTTGAGTCCTATCATCAACAGATAATTTTTGAAGAATATTGCACACATGCACTTTTGCAGTATTTATTGAAATATTCATTTTTTTTGCAATTTGTTGATTGGAATGACCGTCAGAAAGAAGGGCTAGTGCTTTTTTTTCTTTGGACGTCAGATTGTAAATATCTTCTGATTTTGGCTTTTG